>JBEAOO010000001.1:0-15089 GCA_041164825.1 Pseudomonadota bacterium
CCCGCAACGAGATTTTGGCCACCATGGCCTGCCACGGCGCGGTGCGCGCCAACCGGCAATTGACGATCGAAGAAATGAACGGCCTGCTGCGCGACATGGAGCGCACCGAGCGCGCCGACCAATGCAACCACGGCCGCCCCACCTGGCGCCAGATCACCGTCAAGGAGCTTGACGGGCTGTTCTGGCGCGGGCGCTGAGCCGGGGCGGCCGGACGTTCAAAGGCCGCCCGCTCGACGTTCGGCGCGAAGGCGGCACTGGGCCTCAGGGTGTGCACCGACCCTGACAGCGCAGTCAGTCACCCCAGGCGCTGATCTGCCCTGGCATACAGCCAAGACCGGAAGATGCGCGTGAGTTGCGGCGCCACCAGCCACGTCATGGCCACCACCACCAAGGCGGTGATCAGCGCCACACGGGCGAACAACGACCAGTCCTGCAAAAGGGGGCCCAGCAGCACAAACACCAGGTAGACGGTGGGGCAGATGCCGAACCAGGTGACCAAGCCCACTTTCCACCGTGGCGGCTGGGCGACGGCTGCGCTGGCGCTGGCCTGAAACCAATGCGCCAGTCCGGACACCTGCCGCACAGAGGACACGCCGTCAATGTGCGGCGCCAAGGCAGTGAGGCCCAGCGCACGCGCAGGCGAGTGCTGCCAGGCGTCGAGGCTGGCGCGGCTCGCAAAGGCGAGCACCACGTGGTAGAGCCCGTCCTCAGACCCGGGCTCATCGCTGGGCTGCACCAACTGCGAGCCCAGGTAACCCGCGAAGGTCGCGGCCACCGCCATCAGTTGCTGACTGAGCCGGTCAAACTCAAGCTCGTGGCCGACCTTCACGCGCCGGCTGATCAGCACCGTGACCGCGTGTTCGGGGGATGGCGTCATGACGGCGCCCTCACCGTCCTGCGCGGAGATGGCGGGCGGCTGAGTGCCGCACCACCACCACGTCGGATGTCAACCCGCCACATCGGGCTGAGCCGCGGGCGCGGCGCGCTGGAAGGCCACCCACTGGGCGCAGGCCGCATCGATGGCCGCCACGCGCGGCCAGCGCGCCATGTCCACGCCAAAACGGCGCGCGCTCTCGATCTGCGGCACCAGGTAGGCATCAGCCAGGGTGGGCATCTCGCCCCAGGAATACGGGCCGCCGTGGTCATGGCGCTGCAGCAGACCTTCGTAGGCATCAAAGCCTGCGCTGATCCACTGGGCGCACCACCGCAGCACGGCGGGCTCGTCCAAGTGCAACTCGTGGCGCAAATACTCCAGCACACGCCGGTTGTTGAGCGGGTGGATGTCGCAGCCCACCACCGCAGCCAGCGCGCGCACATGGGCGCGGGCATCGGCGTCTGAGGGCAGCAAGGCCGGCGTCGGGTGACGCTCTTCCAACCACTCGATGATGGCCGGCGATTGCGTGAGCAGCAGTTGCTCATCCACCTCCAACACCGGCACCAGCATCTGCGGGTTCAACGCCTGGAAGGCCGCGGCCAGGTGCTGTTCCTTGCGCAGATCCACCGCCACGTAGTCGGTGGCTAGGCCCTTGAGGTTGAGGACAATGCGCAGCCGGTGCGAGGTGCCACTGCGAAAGAAGTTGTGCAGCTTCATGGTGGGGTGACGCGCGCTGTTCACTCGGCCGGACCGATGTCGAGCGACACACTGGCGATGCCATCGACGGAGCCGGTGATCTTGTCGCCCGGCACCACGGCGCCCACGCCCTCGGGCGTGCCGGTGTAGATCAGGTCGCCTGGCTGCAGGTGATAGAACAGCGACAGGTCGGCAATGATTTCGCGGATGTTCCAGATCAGGCGGTCCACATCGGACTGCTGCTTGGTCTGGCCGTTCACTGCCAGCGAAATGCCAGCATGCTCGACCACCTGACCGGCCATGGGCACGATCGGGCTGCACACCGACGACTGCTCGACGTCCTTGCCCAGATCCCACGGGCGGCCCTTGTCGCGGGCCACGAGTTGCAGGTCGCGGCGGGTCATGTCGAGGCCGGCGGAGTAGCCGTAGATCACCTGGTGAGCGTCTTCCGCCTTGACGCGAAAGCCCGCCTTGCCGATGGCCACCACCAGCTCCATCTCGAAGTGGAAATTCTGCGTTTCGGGCGGGTAGGCCGTGGTCGAGCCGCTGGCCAGCAGCGTGTCGCGCGACTTGGTGAAGTAGAACGGACGCTCCACGCTCTTGTCGACCGGGCGGCCCATCTCCACCGCGTGCGCGTGGTAGTTGCGACCCACAAAAAACAGGCGATTCACCGGGAAGCGCTCGGGCTGGCCCACGATCTCCAGCGAAGCAACGTCAGGCGGTGTGAACAAGTAGGTGGTGGTCATGGCAAGGGGTCTTTCAGGAATGGAAAAAGGGGGGTTCGGATGCGGGTGCTGTGGGCGGCCTCAGCCACGCACCTCGTACACACCGAGCTTGCGGTGCAGCAGAGATTCATCGGCCATGAACACGAAGGCCGGCGTCGAAGGAGACGCGTTGGTCAGCGTGGCCGCGGTGTAGCCCGGCACGGCCGAGGTGTCGGCTTCGGCCAGCGCGAGCTGCTGTGCCCCCACCTGCAGCCCCACCGCGCCCTCGATCACATGGAACACCTGTGCGGGCGAGCGCGCCGGCAAGCGCAGCGTCTGCCCGGGGCGCAGCATCAGCGCGTAGAAGCCGAGGATGTTCTCCACATCGGCGCCGGTCTCGGGGTTCACGTAAGTCACTTGCACGCAGTCGAGCGCCGGCTGGCTATCGGCCAGCGAGAGCAACGACGCCTTGGCATCGGCCCAGGGGTAACGCAGCATCGGGTAGGGCCGCTCGGCGCGCACGAAGGCGGCGGTCGGCACCACGCCGCCATGCCGGTAGGCGCGGTCGCCCGAGGGCAGCGTGGGCTGCTGGCTCGGCCCTTCAATGTGGTAAGAGGTCTCGGTGTAGTAAGCCAAGGGCAGATCCAGCACATCGAGCCAGATCACCGGGCCCGTACCGTCGTGGCCGTGCTCGTGCCACAAACCCGTGGGCGTCAAGATCAGGTCGCCGCGACTCATGGGGCACTTCTCACCGCCCACCAGCGTCCAAGCGCCCTCGCCTTCCACCACCATGCGCACGGCGTTGGGGGTGTGGCGGTGGGCCGGCGCCAGTTCACCGGGCAGCAGCAATTGCATGCCCAGGTAGATGGCGGCGCTGGCCTGCATCTTGTCGAGGCCATGGCCGGGGTTGGCCAGCACCAGCACGCGGCGCTCAGCCTTCTCGATCGGCGTCAGCTCGCCAGCGCGGATCAACAGCTCGCGCAGCGGCGCGTAAGGCCAGTGCGTCACCTGCGTTTTGCGGCTGGGCACGTGCGGCGGCAGCACGCCGCGCAGACTGGGCCACAGGGGCACCAGGTTCTGCGCCGTCAGGGCGTCGCGGTAGTCGGCGGGCAGGTCTTCCAAGCGGCCCAGGGTGTCGAATCGACCCGAATTTTCCATGTCAGTGTCCAGTGTCCGTATCTGTGTGAGTGGTGAGGCTCAGCCCAGGCCCAAGGGCGCGGGGGTGCGTTGCAAGATGTCGCGAAACAGGCCATCCAGGGCCACGCTCGGGTCACCCTCGGCGACCGGGTCGGCGTTCTGGCCAAAGGCTGCAGCCAGTGCACCCCAGTCGGCCGGCATGAGGTGCGTCTCGGCCAGAGGCAGCAGCTCTTGTTCTTCCGTGCGAAGGTGGCGCCACGTCAGCTCGGCGTAGTGCGCCACCGCCGCGGTCAGCGCGGTCAATCCGCCGACCACACCCGCCTCAACGTTGCCCAGCGCGCGGCGAAGGCCGTTGAGCTGTTCGGCCTCGCCCTGGTGCTGCCCCTGCAGCGCGGCGATCAGTTCCTGGGCCAACGCGGTGCGCTGCGCCAGGCGGTCGAACAGCCACAGGTCTTCTTTGGGATGGTGCTGCTGGTTGGGGAAGGCGTCGATGTAATGGACCATGCGCCACATCAGCGGGTAGTCCATGGCCATGCGGCCGGCGGCCACCTCCTCGATCACCGCCTTCATGTTGTTGATGACGGCGCCCAGCGCGCGGTGTTCGCGCTTGATGACGGCCACGGCAAAAGCTTGGGAAGGGCTCATCTCAGGGCTCCTGTGGGTTCAGTGGTGGGGCGCCGTGCATCACACGCCGAGGTACTCGTGCACGATGCGCGGCTCGGCGCGCAGTGCGGCGGAATCGCCCGACCACACGACCACGCCCTTCTCCATCACCACATGCCGGTCGGCAAGTTCCAGCAGCGGCCCGAGGTTTTTGTCGATGACGATCAGCGACAGTCCCTCACGCTTGAACTCGCCCAGCGCGCGCCAGATCTCGGCGCGGATCAAGGGCGCCAAGCCCTCGGTCGCTTCATCGAGCACCACCAGCTTGGGGTTGGTCATCAGCGCGCGGCCGATGGCCAGCATCTGCTGCTCACCGCCGGAGAGTTGCCAGCCCAGGTTCTTCTTGCGCTCTTGCAGGCGTGGGAAAAATTGGTACACGCGCGCCAGCGTCCACGGCGCCAAGCGCGTGTCCAGCGCCCGCTTGGCCGTGGCCACCAGGTTCTCTTCGACGGTGAGGTTGGGGAACACCTGGCGGCCTTCGGGCACCAGGCCCAGGCCCAGGCACGCAATCGCGTGCGACGGCAAGCGCTCGGTGCGCTGACCAGCAAACTCGATCTGCCCGCCGCTCACCGGCAGCAAGCCAAACAAGCACTTGACCGTGGCAGAGCGCCCCATGCCATTGCGGCCCAGCAGCGTCACCACCTCGCCTTCGGCCACCGAGAGGCTCATGCCAAACAGCACCTTGGCCGCGCCATAACCCGCGCGCACATCAGAGATTTTCAACAAGGGCGTTGTCATACCGCGGCCACCTCTTCGTCACCCAGGTAGATCGCGCGCACGTCCTCGTTGCCGCGGATTTCCTCCGGCGTGCCCGTGACCAGCACCCGCCCGTAAACCAGCACGCTGATGCGGTCAGCCAACGCGAACACGGCGTTCATGTCGTGCTCCACCAGCAGGATCGTGTAGCGGCCCTTGAGCTGCTTGAGCAACGCCACCACGGCCGCCGACTCCTGCACGCTCATGCCCGCCATCGGCTCGTCCAGCAGCAGGAACTTCGGCCGCGCGGCCAAGCCCATGGCCAGCTCCAACTGGCGGCGCTCGCCGTAACCGAGCTCGGATGCCAGCACCTCCGCCCGGTCGCTCAGCCCGGCGGCGGCAATGCCTTCATCGGCCGCGGCCATCGTGGCTGCATCACCGAGCAGAGAGCGCCAGAAGCCGAACGCATGGCGGCGCGCACCGCGTGCGGCCAGCGCCGCGTTCTCGCGCACGGTGAACTCATCGAACAGCGAGGTGATTTGGTACGAACGCACCAAGCCACGCCGCGCCCGCGCATGGATACCTAGCGTGGTGACATCCTGTCCCTGGAACAAGATGGACCCGCTGTTGGAAGCCAACTCACCCGAGAGCTGGTTGATCAGCGTGGTCTTGCCCGCTCCGTTGGGGCCGATGATGGCGTGCAGTTCACCTTCACGAACGTCCAGTGTCACGTCGTCGGTGACGCGCAAGGCGCCATAGTGTTTGCACAGGTTGCGAGCGTGCAGCAGCGTGCTCATGGCGCGGTCTCCTTGCGTGCGAATGCGCGGCGCATTTGCGCCCACCAGCCCAGCACCCCACCGCGGCCAAACATCGCCACGGCCAAAATGCCCAGGCCAAAGATCGCCATCCAATGTTCGGTGTAGGCCTTGAGCACCTCCTCCACACACAGGAACACGATGGCCCCGACCACCGGCCCGAAGACCGTGCCCAGCCCGCCCAGCACCACGATGACGATCAGCTCGCCCGAGGTCATCCACGACATGCTGCTGGGCGAGGCGTAGGCGTTCAGGTTGGCCAACAACAAGCCCGCCACGCCGCACAACACCGCGGACAGCACATAGGCCGCGAGCAAGTAGCGGTTGAGCGGCAGGCCGGCTGCGGCCACGCGGCGCGGGTTCTGGCGCCCGGCGCGCAGCGTCATGCCAAACGGCGACTGCTTGAGCTGCGCCACCCACAGCACCAGCAGCGACAAGATCAGCCAGGCCGCGTAATACACCGATGCAGGGGTGGACAGCGCCAGGCCCAGGAACTCGCTGGCCGAGGCGATGCCCATGCCATCGTCACCGCCGTACTGCTTCAGGCTCACGATGACGAAGTAGCCCATCTGCGCAAAGGCCAGCGTGATCATGATGAAGGCGATGCCCTTGGTGCGCAGGCTCACCGCACCGGTGAGCCCACCCACCAGCACGCAAACCGCCACACACAGGGCCAGGTGCAGCCAGCCCGATGTCAGGCCGTGGTGCACCGGTAGCGACACGCTGTACATGCCAATGCCGATGAAGAGCGCATGGCCCAGGCTGACCAGACCGCCAAAGCCCAACGCGATGTTGAGCGCGCTGGCGGCAATGGCGTAGATCAGCACACGCGCCATGAACGACACCAGGAAGTTGTCACCCATCGCGGTGGCGACGCTGGGCACGGCAGCCAGGGCCAGCAAAGCCAAGGCAGGCCAGCCCCATGCAGAAGAACGTGGTTTGTTCATGCTCAGACCTTGTGCGCGGGAAACAGGCCATCCGGTCGCCAAGCGAGCACGGCGGCCATCAGCATGTAGATCAGCATCGAGGCCAAAGCGGGCCCAGCCGCGTTGGCCACTTCGCGCTCGGCGACAGTGCGGAGCAGCAGCGGCAAGAAGGTGCGACCCAGGGTGTCGACAAGGCCGACGATGATCCCGGCGTAGAGCGCACCACGCACCGAGCCGATGCCGCCGATGACGATCACCACCAAGGTCGCGATGAGCACGGGCTCACCCATGCCGCTTTGCACCGACAAGATTGGCCCGGCCATGGCGCCCGCCAGCGCCGCCAACATGGCGCCCAGCGCAAACAGCATGGCGTTCAGCGCGCCGATGTTGACGCCCAAGGCACCCACCATCTGAGGGTTCACCGAGCCGGCGCGGATCAGCATGCCGACCCGCGTGCCGTGGATCAACCACTGGCTGCCGGCCGCCACGGCCAGACCCACCACGATGATGAGAAACCGGTAGCTCGGGTAAGTGAAGCCAAACAGATCGACCGTGCCCGACAAAGCCTCAGGCAGCGCAACGAACACGGGCTGCGGGCCCCAGATCATGCGCACCACCTCGTTGAAGAACAGCACCAGACCAAAGGTGGCCAGCACATGGTCGAGGTGATCGCGCCGGTACAAGCGCGCCACCGCAATCTTCTCCAACAGCAGGCCGACCACCAGACCGGTCAACAGTGCCGCACCCACGGCCAAGGCAAACGAGCCCGTGCGCCCGCCCACGGCCGCCGCCGCGTAAGCGCCCAGCATGTAGAGCGAGCCGTGCGCCAGGTTGACGAAGCTCATGATGCCGAAGACCAGCGTCAGCCCGGCGGCCAGCAGAAACAGCATGACGCCGTACTGCAAGCCGTTGAGCAGTTGCGCGAAGAGCAAAGCCGTCGACATGGCTTACTTCAGCTTGCACTGCGCAACGTAGACGTCCTGGTGATTGGCCAGCGGCGTCTCCATCTGCTTGACGGTGATCTGGCCGCCTTCCTTCACCACGCGGAAGGCGTAGTAGTTCTGCACCGGCATGTTGTTGGTGTTGAAGCGGAACGGCCCGCGAATCGCCTTGAGCTCGGTGGCCGAACTGCGGACGGCGGCGGCGAACGCGGCCTTGTCCTGGATCTTGCCGCCCACCTTCTTCACTGCCAGGTCGAGCAGCTTGGCGGTGTCAAACGCCACGGCCGCATAGTGGCTGGGCGTGCGGCCGTACTTCTTGGTGAACTGGGCCACGAACTCGGCATTGCCCGGTGTGGCCAGCGCCACGTCCCAGACGGCGCCCGAGATGCTGCCGACGGCGGCGTCGCGCAGCGAGGGCAAAGTCGTGCCATCGACCGTGAACGCCGACAGCAGCGGCGTCTTGGCCGACAGGCCCGCCTGGCTGAACTGTTTGACGAAGTTCACGCCCATGCCACCCGGGTAGAACACGAACACCGCATCAGGCGCAGCGGCCTGCAGCTGCGCAATCTCGGCCGAGTAGTCGGGCTGGTTGACCTGGGTGTAGACCTCGTCGAGCACCTGGCCCTTGTAGAAACGCTTGAAGCCGGCGATGTAGTCTTTGCCCGCTTGGTAGTTGGGGGCCATCAGGTAGAGCTTCTTGAAACCACGGTCTTGGGCGTAGCGGCCCATGGCTTCGGCCGCACCGTCGTTCTGCCAGGCCATCGAGAACACGTTCGGCAGGCAGCCGCTGCCGGCCAGCACCGACGGCCCGGCATTGGTGGCGATCGCCACCGTGCCCGAATCGACGATGCGCGGCAGGCTGGCCATCAACACATTGGAGAAGCCCAGGCCGACGATGGCATCGACCTTGTCGCGGTCGATGAACTTGCGGGCGATCTGGTTGCCGAGCTCGGGCTTGAGCTGGTCGTCTTCGCGCAGCACCTCCACCGCCTGGCCGCCGAGTTTCTTGCCCAGCATCTCGATGCCGAGCATGAAGCCGTCGTACTGGTCTTGGCCCACCGCCGCCACCGGCCCTGAGAGCGGGGCTGAGAAACCGATCTTCACCTCGGCGTGGGCGGGCAGGCTACTCAGGCAGGCGGTGCCCACCAGTGATGCGAGCATGAGTTTGTGATTGAACATGGCTTGTCTCCTTGTGTGTGTTTGAGGCCACCGGCCTGTGCGGCAAGCGGCCAGGTGCGTGGGCACGGTGCGGCCCGCTTGGCGGGTCCGCACAGCGCCGGCTCGCTCAGGCGAGCTTCAACATCACGCGTTGGTTCTCGATGCGCACCGGGAAGGTCTTGATGTCTTCCGTGAGCGGCGCGCACTGCGCTTTGCCGGTGCAGACATCGAACCGCCCCTGATGCAGCGGGCACTCGATGAAGCGGCCTTCCAAAAAGCCGTCGCTCATGCGCGCAGCACCGTGGGTGCACAGGTTGTCGGTGGCATAGATCTCACCCTCGACCTCGTAAAGCGCAATCTCGCGCCCTTCAACGCGGATAGCCACCACATCGCCCTCGATCACGTCATCTGCAGACGCTGCGTCAATCCAGTTGTCAGACATGGCGCGCCTCAGATGGGGTAGATGACGGAGTTGGCGATCATTTCGCTGTCGTACACGCACAGGCGCGACTGCAGCTTCAGGCCCTCAGGCGTGCGCACCACCACGTCGCTGTAATAGCCGACGCTGAAGACGGTGGAGTCGCCGTCGTACTTGGTGCGGATCACCGTGTAGTTGGCCTCCGACTGGATGCGCTCCACGCCGCCCTCGCGCGTCACCGCGATCACGCGCGGCGTGCCCACGATGTGCCGCTGGTAGTAGGGGTCGTGGTACATGGTTTCCTTCACCCCGTAGACCCGGTCCTGGATCATGGCTTTGCTCTCCAGCGCCAGCAGGCACAGCGGCAGCCCCTGGTCGAAGTTCTCACGCGGCTGCAAGCGGTAGGTGCCCTTGTCCACGAAGAAGTCGGGCCACTGCTCCCAGTCCTTGGAGTCGCAGACCATGGCGTAGTCGCTGTAGAGGTTCAGCAGCTCGAAGTAGGTTTTGAAATCCAACATGGCTTATTCCCCCATCACCTTGCGCCAGTAGGCGTACATGCCGCGAATCAGCGTCTCGGTCACCATGTGGTCGGTGTCACCGATGTCGTAGCCGCCCATCTCCAGCACCGTGCGGTGCGCGGGCTTTTGCTCAAAGCCTTCTTGCGACCACTCGATCACCTCGCCGTCGTCGGCTGACACGAAGCCGGCCGGGCCAAACAGATTGGCTTGGATCAGGCGGCGCTCGGTCATCTCCGGCGTGTCGTCTTCGAAGCCGAAATGGGTCCAGACGAAATCGAACGAGCCGTGTCCGTTGGGCTGGATGTGGCGCGTCGACACGCTGTTGACCTGCTGCTGCAGGATCACGCTCGGGAAGATGGTGGTCATCACGGCGGTCGGGCCTTCCCACCAGGGCTCGGGCACGATGTCGAGCAGACGCGGGTCATTGACCTTCATCGTCTCTTTGAAGCTGTCCACGCCGGCCACCACGTCGGCGTTCTTGCCGCCTTGGCCGCGCGTGGAAATCATCGCGGCATGGCGGAAGTGCGCGTCCATCTTCAGCTCAGACTTGTTGTCCGCGCGCCAGAGCCCAAAGGTGGAGAACCAGGTGTGCAGCAGGCCCGGGTGGTACGGGTCTTTGATGTTCTCCTGCATCAGCTTCCAGTTGCCCGGAATGCGCTGGCGGCGGTAGCCCAAGATCTGGAGCTTGCGGCCGCTGAAGGTGCGGTCGAAGTACTGCAGGATGGTCGGGCCGAGGAAGTCTTCGAGCGGCTCGATGTCGTGGTCAAACGAAGCGAACACCACGCCACCGCGCGAGGCCACCTTCAGCTTGGTCAGACCGTGGTCTTCGAGCTTGAAGTCTTTGGGCATGCCGCCGTTGACCTTGCCCTCTTGCTTGACGCCGCGGCGGAAGGGCACACCCTGCAGGTCACCCTTGAGGCTGTAGTTCCACTGGTGGTAGGGGCAGAAGAAGTCTTTGGCGTTGCCATTGCGCTCGCGGCAAAAGCGCATGCCGCGGTGCGCGCACACGTTTTCGATCACGTTCACGCTGCCGTCGGGGTCACGCACCATCACCACCGAGCGCTCGCCGATCACCGTGCGCTTGAAATCACCGGGGTTGGGGATCTCGGCGTCCAGGCCCACGTAGCACCAGTGGCCCGAATAGAAGAATCGGTCGAGTTCCCGTTTGTAGAGGTCGTCACGCGTGTAGGCCCAAAAGGGCACGCGGCTCGAGCCTTCACCCGGCCAGGCCGGGTCCTTCGGAAAGACGGTGATGGGTTGTTCGGTCATGCAGGGGTCTCCTTGCTGGGGTGTGTTGTTGTGAGGGCAGACTCAGACGCCGCTCGGATAGAAGGCGTCGGCGTGGATGTGGTCGCTGGCGATGCCCAGCCCGCTCACCAGCAGGCTCAGCGCCTCCACCATCGCGGGCGCGCCACACAAATAAGCGCGCCAGTCGGCGAGCGATGCGTGGTCGGCGGCGATGGCATCGGTGACCAAGCCCGAGCGCATGCCGGGCAGGATGCTGCCCATGGCCACCACGATGTTCAGCGTCAGGTTGGGGCAGGCGGCGGCCAGCAGTCGCAGGCGCTCCACGTCGTACAGGTCGGCATCGCTGCGCACGCCAAAGTAGAGGTGGATGGGTTGCGTCATGCCGGCCTGGATGGCGCCGCGCACGATCGACAGCACCGGTGCCAGGCCGGTGCCGCCGCCCACGCAAAGCATGGGGCCGGTGTGTTTACGGCGCAGGTAAGCCGTGCCCAGCGGGCCGCTGACGCGCAGCGTCGAGCCCACCGCCAAGTCCTCAAACACGTACTGCGTGACGCGCCCACCCGGCACGCGCCGGATGTGGAACTCCATCTCCGTGTCGTCCATCAGACCCGTCATGGAGTAGGGGCGAATGTGCTCGGGCGAGAACTGCAGCGTGGCGTACTGGCCGGGGCTGAAGTCCAGTGGCTTGGCCAGCTTCACGCGCACTTTGCGGATGTCGTGCGTGGCCTCGTCAATGGCAGTGACCGTGCCTTTGACGATGCGCGCCGGGTGCACCACGACCTCGCCCACATCGGGCAATTCGATCGTGCAGTTCTGCGTCAGCACCGCCTGACAGGCCAGCACGTACTCGCCCGAGGCCGCCACGGGCCGCCCGTTTTCAGGCCCGCTGTTGAGCAACTCGCCGGAGATCACCTTGCAGCGGCAGGTGCCGCAGCGGCCCGACATGCAGCTGTAGGACACCGGCACCGCGTTGTCTCTCAGCAGCTCGAGCAGGTTTTTGCCGCTCTCTGTCTGCAAGCTCAGATTGAGCGGTTCGATGCGCAGTTCCATGGGCCCTTGGGTCGGAGTGGTGGTTGAACGGAACGGATTCTGGTGAGCCGATCCTTATTCGTCGATAAAGGTGGGCTGATAACATCTATCACTGCCGCGAATAAGACGGCACCCGGAGACCCCATGGAATTGCGCGACCTCGACCTCAACCTGCTGGTGGTCTTCAACCAGCTGCTGCTCGACCGCAGCGTGTCGGCCACGGCCGAGAAGCTGGGCATCAGCCAGCCCGGGGTGAGCAACGCGCTCAAGCGCTTGCGCACGCTGTTGAAGGACGAGCTGTTTGTGCGCACCTCGCGCGGCATGGAGCCCACGCCCTACGCGATGCACCTGGCCGAGCCCATGGGCTATGCGCTCAACGCCATCCAGTCGGCGCTGTTCAACCGCGACACCTTCGACCCGCTGACCAGCAAGCGCACCTTTCACCTCGCCATGACCGACATCGGCGAGATGTATTTCATGCCGCCGCTGATGGACGCGCTGGCCACATTGGCCCCGGGCATCCAGATCAGCACGCTGCGCACGAGCGCCGTCAACCTGCGGGAAGACATGGAGTCCGGCTCGGTCGACTTGGCGCTGGGCTTGCTGCCGAACCTGCAAGCTGGCTTCTTCCAGCGCCGACTCTTCAAGCATTCCTACGTGTGCCTGTTCCGCCGCGACCACCCGGTGGCCAAAGCGCCGATGACTCTCAAGCAGTTCTGCGCGCTCGAACATGTGCGCGTGGTGGCGGCCAACACCGGCCACGGCGCGGTCGACGCGCTGATGCAGACCCTGGGCATCCGCCGCCGCATGCGCTTGGCCGTGCCCCACTTCATCGCGGTGGGCCACATCCTGCAAAGCACCGACCTGATTGCCACGGTGCCGCTGCGTTTTGCCGAGCGCTGCGTCCAGCCCTTCAACCTGGTGACCTCACCCCACCCGGTGGACCTGCCCGAAATCGCCATCAACCTGTTCTGGCACGGCCGCTTCAACCGCGATCCGGCCAATATGTGGCTGCGGCAGCTGCTGGTGAAGCTGTTTGCAGACGACAAGACGGCCGAACTGACTTGATGCTCCGTCAGTCCGCCAAGCCACTCACATCACGCGCCGTGATAAGCAACATCACGCTCGCCCCCATTGGCAGCGCGGGCGGCTTCTTCCAAGATACGGCGCCGCAGCGCTGGCACCGGGGCACACCGGGCGCTGTGCGACCACCGGCAGCCCCACGAGCGACACGCCCATGATTTCACCCGCCTCCAGCCCGTTCTTCCACACCCGCGCCGACCGCCTGCAGCTGGCACGCAAACGCTATTTCGAAGAAGGCATCACGCCCGTGGGCGTGGTGCACGAAGCCATTTTTCATTCCTGGGCGCGATGCCAGCGGCTGCACAACCGCACCTCGGGTGAGGTGACCTTCCAGCCCGTCACCACCAGCCGCACCCACCTGGCCATGCAAAAGAGCCGCCACTTGCTGCAGGCCTGGCAAGACGAGTTGCCGCAGTTGGAATCGGTACTCAGCACCACCTCGTGTGCGGCCATGCTGACCGACGCGTCGGGCGTGTTGATTGGCGCCAGCTGCGCCGGCCGCTCGCACGAGCAGTTGATGCCGGTGGCCACTCGTCTGGGTGTCGACCTCTCAGAAGAAGCCGTGGGCACCAACGCGCCCGGCATCGTCGCGCGCACTGGACAAGCCCACGCGGTGCTGGGCAGCGAGCATTTTTTTGAAGTCGTGAAGGCCATGAACTGCGCCGCCGCCCCCATCCGCGGCGCCGATGGCCGGGTGGCCGGCGTGCTGGACATCTCCAGCGAAGCGTTTCCCTTCGGCTTTGACGCCTCCTCGGTGGTCGGCTTGTTCGCGGGCGCGCTCGAGAACCGCTTGCTGGTCTCGCAATCGAACAATCACCTGGTGCTGCGCCTGCAGGTTGCGCCCGCACTGTTGGACTCGCCCATGGTCGGCCTGCTCGGCATCGCCAGCAATGGCGAGCTGGCCTGGAGCAACGGCGTGGCGGCGCAGCTGCTGGGGCTGCCGGCCTCAGGGCTGGGACCGGAGCCGATGTCGGCCGAAAACGCACTGGGCATGCAGCTGCGCACGCTCGCCGCCATGCCGCGCAGCGGCGCACAAACCATCCGCCTGCGCAACGGTTTGCAGGTGTGGGTCCGGGCCGACATGCGCGCCGAAGACGGCCACGCGCACGTCCACGCCGTGAGCTCAAGTGGGCGTGCAGCACAGGCAGCGTCCCCGTCGCGGATCGATGCCCTGGCGCCATCGCAGCGCGCAGACGATCACGCGCCAGCCGACACCACAGGCCCCGTGCCGACGCCACACGACACAGCTGCGGCGGCCGCCACAGCGACAGATGCGCCCGCGCCACACGGCGCATCCACCTTGCGGGACTCCGACCGCGACATCATCCAGCGCACCGTGGACGACTGCGGCGGCAACATTGCCAAAGCGGCCAAGCTGTTGCAGGTCTCGCGCGGCCTGATCTACCGCCGGCTCAAGGCAGGCACCGCAACAGACCACTGAGACGCATCACTCCCTGCACTGGGGCGGCCATGCCATGCATGGGCCGCCCTTGCCATTTTCAGGGCTTGAGTGGGCTGGCAATGCGTTCTGCGCCAGCCTCCACAGCCCTTGGCAAAGCGCCTCGGAGGCGCGCTGCACCGGAGACCAAACGCAATGTGTTCTCCTTCGGAACACTTCACCCCGGCGGGATAACCCGATGTTTTCGGACCAGGGCTCGGCTCATTAACGTGCGGTCCTGCGCTGCATGCCAAGCATGGCCCCTTGCATGCGCAAAGCAACCGATCCCAGCCGAGGACACCATGAAAAAATTGCCCCACCGAGACATCTCTGCTTCCGACGAAACCCTGCTGCAGCGCCTGGAACACGCGCTGATCGCCGGCCGCTTGAACCGCCGTGGCTTCATGCGTGCCGTCACTGCCGCCGGTTTGGCCAGCACGGGCTTGTCCGTCTTGGCCGATGAGCTCGACGCCATCCGCGCCAACCAAGCCGAGCGCGCCGCCAAGCCGCTGGCCGCCTACGACTACATCGTCATCGGCACCGGCAGCGCGGGCAGCGCCCTGGTGGGCCGCCTGGCCGCCAACAAAAGCGCCAACATCTTGGTGATCGAAGCCGGCGACTGGGACACCGCACCCTCGGTGCAAGACCCGAGCGTGTGGTTCACCAACCTGGGCAGTGAGCGCGATTGGGGCGACGTCGCCCTGCCCTCGGCCAGCAGCAACAACCGCGCGATTCCCGAGCACAT
>JBEAOO010000002.1:0-77767 GCA_041164825.1 Pseudomonadota bacterium
CGGTGGCATCGAGCACCGACCAGCTCAAACCGATGGCCGCGTTGAATGGCGCCACGGGCGCGCTGGTGCTGCGGGTGACGCTGAGTTTGTCACTCGCCGACGCGGTGATGAGGCCGGTGCCGTTGCCATTGCTGCTGAGTGTGGGCGCGCTGACCACGGCGGTGAGTGCGCCGGCGGCAGGGGCCAGCGGGCTCCAGGTGCTGGTGAGGCTGCCGGCAGTGAGCTTCCACAGGCTGCCTGCGTAGTTTTGCAGCGTGGTGCCGGCGGCGTTGACGGCGCGCACCTGCGCCTGCGGCACGGTGGCGTAGCCAAAGGGTTGGCCCACGTAGGTGAAGGCGCGGCTGCTGCAGGTGCCGTTGCCAAAGGTTTGCAGCACCGGGTCGGTGAGGGTGCCGAGCTCGAAGTGGTCGGGCACAAAACGGCCCACCGTGAGCACGCTGGAGACGATGTTGCGCTCGGTGCTGGTGCTGCCATCAAAGGCGTCGATGGCGGCGAAGGTGCTGTCCACCAGTTGCAGGCCGAAGGCGCCCACCTCGCTGTAGCTGGCGGTGCCGCTGCTGAACAGGCCGTTGCTGGTGCTGCCATTGAGAGTGAGTGTGCCCAGCACGGCACCGCAGGCGGGGCTGCTGCAGGCCGTCAGCAGGGCGGTGGGCACGCCGTCATAGCCCGCGGTGACGGCGCTGGTGGCGCCCAGGGCCGAGGCCTTGACGGTGAAGGGCTGGCCCGCCTTGTGCACTGCGCCGCCGCTGAGGGCGGTGGTGAGCAGATTGCGGCTGGTGCCGGCGGTTTGCCAATCGCCGTCGGTGATGGCGAGTGCGCCCAGGCTGGCAGGGCGGATGGCGAAGTTGTCGGTCGAGCAGCCCACGGCGGTGGCCACGCCGGTGGCCGGAAACGACACCCGCAGCCGCACATTGCGCGCCGCATTGGCGTGCGTGAGGCTGGCGGTGATGCGGCCGAGGTTGGCCAGCGAGAAGGTGCTGGTGGTGGAGGTGGCAGCGGGCAGCGCCGTCCAGCTGCTGCGGCAACCGCTGGTGTCGTTGAGGGCGCCGCTGTTGTCGCTGGCGTCCAACATCTCGATCTTGACCAGGCCGACAAAGCTCGGCAGCAGCGAGGCCACGCTGTTGAGCACGCTCAGCGACACCAGGCTCACGTTGAAGGGCGTGCCCGCGATCTTGGTTTTGAGCTTGCCGGTGACGGCGCCAGTGAGCGTGCTGGTCTCAAACGCATTGAAGCGCCCGGGCAGGGTGATGGGGCAGAGGTGGGTGGCGGTGTAGGCGGTGCTCACATCGGCGTCGCTGATGGCGCCGCTGTAGACGCGCAACTCATCGACTCGGCCCATGAAGCGGAAGTAGGTGCTGGGCCCGTAGCCGCCCAGGCGCAGCGGCAGGCTCAATACCGCGTTGGGCACATAGGGCGTGTTGAGCCGCTGGCTCAGCGTTTGAGCCACCCCATCGATCCACATTTTGTTGGCCGTGACGTTGCCCACGGTGAACACCACCGCCACGTGGTGCCAGCCATTGGCAAGCCCCGCCGAGGCGCGGCCATAGATGTCGGAGGCGTTGGTGTTGAAGCCGAAACTGCCGCCGTTGAACCACAGGTCGTAGGCGCCAAAGCTGGCGGCGATGACGTTGTCGGTGCCGTCCCAATACATCCAGAACGACATGCTGGTCTGCGCCTCGTTGTGGTTGAGCACGGGCAGGTTGGGGATGGTGAAACCGGCGCCGTTGTCGATCGGCCCGCCCAGGGTGGCGTAGCCGCAGGTGCCGGTGTTGCCCGCGCGCGCCGGGCTGGCGGTGGTGGCCGAGGGCATTTGTGAGCCTTGGGCCGCACCGTCGTAGTTGTTGGCGTTGTCGGCCAGCTCGCCGGCCACACCTGTCCAGCCGTCTTCTTCGAAGGGGTAGTAGGCCTGCAGTGTTGCGGTGCGGGTGGCGCAGTTGCTGGTGAGCGTGCGCACGCCGGCCAGGTCGGTGGTGCTGAGCACGCCGCTGTAGACGCGCACCTCGTCGATGTTGCCGCTGAAGCCGTAGTTCGATGTGCTTTCGCTGTTGCCGTTGGCCTCGCCACCGATGGTGGTGATGCCGCTGTCGGCCACCAGCGCGGCATTGGTGAAGGTGGCGCTGGTGGTGTTCACCAGCGTGCCCGCCGTGTTGTAGACCCAGATGGTTTTGGTCTTGGCGCTGAGGTCGAAGCTGAAGGCCACGAAATACCAGGTGTTGCTGGCAATCACGTTCAGCGGCGTGTCCATCGAGCCGTTGCTGATGTTGCGTGAGAGCAGCCGCAGGCTGCCCGTGCCCGGGTCGCCGAGCGTCAGCCCGAAGCCGCCGTTGTTGTTGGCATCGTCGATGAAGATGCGCTGGTTGGGCAGCGTGTTGTCGGTGGTGCGGATCCAGGCCGTGACGGTGAAGCTGCTGCTGGTGCCCAGGTTGGGAAAGGCGGAGGGCAGCGCCACGTGATCTTTGTTGCTGCGGTTGAAGGTGCCGTAGCCGCAGGTGCCACTGCTCGCCGTGCCGGTGGCGGGGGTGACGAGCACGGTGGTGGGCTCGGTGCTGCTGAGGCTGGCGGCCGTGCCGTGGTAGCCACTGCCGCTGGTGTCGAGCACCTCGTTGGCGGTGCCCGCCCAGCTGTTTTCGTTGAACAGGTACTCGGCCACTTTGTTGACCGAACGGGTCCAGACGATGGTGGTGCCGCTGGGCACGGCGGCGCTGTTGCGCGCGTACTGCACGTAGTCGCTGTTGCCCACCTCCACGCCGATGGTGGCGCCCGAGGGGTTGGTGAAGCTGCCGCCGCCGCTGTGCGTGCCGCCGCTGCCGTCGGTGCTGCCGTAGCGGTACACGAACTGCCCTTGCTCGTAGATTTGCACTTGGAAGGTGGCCGTGCGCGCGACCCAGCCGTACCAGGTGCAGACGGAGCCAAACCAGCTGACACAGCCCCAATCGCTGCCGCCATTGAAGTAGGGCACGGCGTTCCACGACACGATGAACACGCGGTTGGGCGCGGTGCCCTGCATCTTGTAGCGCACCTGGCCGTTGCCGGGGTCGAAGTCGTCCCACAGCGGCATCAGGGCCGCGTCAATGTTGGGCTTGCCGCCGGCGCCGTCCAGCGGCAGGGTCGCGTTGAAATAGGCCACGTCGGTGCCGCCAAACTGCACCATGCCGTTGCTCATCACGCGCAGGCCGGTGTAGTTGGTGCCGCCAAAGTTGAAGGTGAAACCGATGTTGAGGGTGGCCGAGATGCTGTCGTCGGCCAGCGGCAGGCTGGTGCCAGTGCTGGAGATGTCGAGCCACGGGTAGGCCGTGGCGGTGGCGGCGCTGGCGGTGGCGGTGTAGTACGCGGCTTGCGCGCTGCCCAGGCTGGCCAGGCTGAGCGCCAGGGCCAGCACCACGCGGCCCCAGGCGCTGCGCAGCGGCTGCACGGCGGCCACGGCCCGCGCCCAAGCCCACGCCCCAAAGAGGGCCAGAGCGCGGGGTGTCGGAGTCGATGTCGGGACGCGGGTCATGGCGGGGTCTTTCTCGGGTTCACGGGCCGCTGATCACAGCGGTCAATTGGCGTTCTGCAAAGGCGTGCGTGCCCGCGGCACCGGTGCTGGCCGTGGCGCTGATTTGGTAGAGGTTGACGGTGTGCTCGCCTTCGTTGTAGGGCCCAAAGGCGCTGCAGCTGACGGTGACGGTGTGGCCCGCTGCCGTGCCGCCCAGCGCGGGCAAGGTGCTGCTGGCGGCACAGCTGCCGCCGGCCTGCGTGACCTGGTAGACGCCCCATTCCACGCCCGCGCGCGCCGCGAGTTGGGCGCGGGTGCCGAGCAGCTCGCGGGTTTGGCCGATGTGCTGCGTGGCCGACATGCGCACCATCACCGAGCCCAGCAGGCCCAGCACCACCAGCAAGAAGATGGCCGACATCAGCGCGAAGCCGCGCTGTGGGGCCAGGGTGCGCAAGCGGCGGCTCATGGCGTGTTGCTCACCAACATCTGGTGCAGCAGGGTCACGCTCTCGCCGTTGTCGGTGAGCGTGAGCGAGAGGGTGAGGATGCCGGTGCGCTGCGCGTTGCCACTGCTGAAGCTGAAGCTGCAGGCGCTCACGTGGTCGGCCAGCAGGCTGTTGCTGCGGCCACTCAAGGCGGCCAGCGGGGCGGCGGCCAGGTCGGTGGGCTGGGTGCTTTGGATGGCATACCCCGCCAGGCGTTGCAGCGCGCCGGTGGTGGTGCTGGCCGAGGGGCTGCAGGCCAGCGTCACGGGGGTGTTGACGATGTGAAAGCGCGCGCCCGGCGAGTCGAACGGAAACGGGCTGCCGGTGCCGGTGAAGGTGAGCGTGGACAGGCCGGTGCCGAGGCTGGAGAGCGCGCGGCGGTTGTCGCCGGCATAGGCATCGGCGCCGCTGATGCCGAGGTTGTAGATCACGAGTTGGTCGCCGCTGGCCACGTCGACCGGCGGGCCGAACAACTGAAAACTGGTGTCGCTGGCGCGCTCGATTTCGAGCGGGTCGAGCTCGCCCGCGGCCGTGCCGGCCGCCATGCGGTAGCGCCCGGCTGCGCTCACCGGCAGCATCTCCAGGCGCGTGCCGGTGGCGTCGATGCGCAGGCTGTTGGGCAGCGCTTGGGCCACGTCACGGCTGATGCGGCGCAGTGCCATGTCGGCCGCATCGCTGAGCGCGGCGCGGCGGGCTTGGTCGGTGTAGGCATCGATGGGCCGGCGAATGAAGCTGCCCACCATGGCCGCCACCACGCCAATCATCATGATGACCACCACGGCTTCAATCAGCGTGAAGCCGCGTTGCCGCTGGGTGCGTTGCCGAGGGACCATGCTCAGGTGCCCTGCAGTGAGTGGCGAAATTTCACACTGGTGAGCGTGATGTTTTCGCCCTTGCCGCTCACCGTCACGTCCACCTGCAGGGCGGCGTCGGCGGCGAGGCCGAAGGTGGCACCCACGCGGGTGACGCTGACGCTGGCGCTGTAGGCACTGAGCGCGCTGCTGCTGGCGCCATCGAGACCGGTGATGGGGCTGAGCACCAGGCCGTTGTAGTCGGCCACGTTGTCGAACGGGTCGCTGGTGGAGAGGCGGGTTTCGGTGGCCGGCGTGGGGCCGAGGGTGGCGCCGCCTTTGTCTTGCGACGCGGCCGCGCCGCCCGTGCAATCGGCCGTGGAGGCGGGCGGGTTGTCGGGGTCGTTGGCGGCGTCGTCTTGCGGGTCGCAGTAGGTGATGGGCTGGGTCAGCACCTCGGCCATCAGCGATTCGGCCAAGGCCAGGGCCTGCTTGCGCACCATCGGGTCGGCGCTGTTGCGCACGGTCTGGTTGTAGACCACCAAGATGCCCGCCATGGCCACGCCCACGATGACGATGAACATCGTCAGCTCAATGAGCGTGAAGCCGCGCTGTCGCCCGGCGGGCTGCTGCGTTTGCCGCTGCTGCGCTCGCATGGTCAACGCACCAGGCCAGATTCGGGCTCGACGGTGACCGCCGAGGCGGCGCCGTTGACCGAGATCGAGAGCACCGAGCTGAGGTAGCTGCCCACGCTGGCCATCGGCCGGCCGGTGGCGTCAAAGGCCACGCTGCTGGCCGCTGCCAGCGTGGCGCCACCGGGCAGCACATTGCTGGCTGCGCCAAAGGCTTGGCCCGTGCTCGGGTCCAGCAGCGCATTGGTCGCGGCGCAGGCCTGGGCGTTGCCGCTGCTGCTGGCGTAGGTGACGGTGAGCAAGGTGGTGCTCAGGCTCACGCACACATTGCGCCGCATGGCGATGGCCGATTGCTGCGCATAGCGCAGCGTGGCCACCACCGTGTCGCGCGCGCCGCGGGCGGCAAAGCCCGAGACGCCGTTGAAGCTTGGCACGGCCGCCGCCGCCAGCACGCCAATGACGATCATCACCACCGTCAGCTCCAGCAGGGTGAAGCCCCGCTGAGGATGGCGGTGGGGTGGACGCATGGCGGGGCCGCGGTACGGTGCAGCGCTGCGAAATCAGCGGGCGCAGCTGACGTAGGCGGTCGCGGCGGTGGCACCGGTGCCGTTCGACGTGATCAAGCACTGCACCACCAGGTTGGTGGTGTTGCAGACGCCGGTGCCAGACACCATGAAGACGTTGTCCGAGGTCGAGGCGGTGTCGCTCAGCGTCACGCCATTGACGAAGCCACCCAGGATGGCGGTGGTGCAGACGTTGGCCGCGCTCACCGCCACCGCGTTGACGTTGCCCGCGGCTTTGCCGGCGTAGTTGATGGCCGTGGCCGAAGCAATCGAGCCGGCCACGCCCTTGGCGGCGGCGTTGTGCGCATCGAGCGACATGTCGAGGAACTTGGGCACCGCCACCGCGGCCAAGATGCCGAGGATGATGATGACCACCACCAGCTCGATCAGCGTAAAACCACGTTGTTGTGCTTTCATCATGTACTCCAGGGCCAGGTAAAAAAAGAGGGTTGCAGAAGGGAACAGAAAACGTTGTCGGTGGCTGCGTCAGCAGCCGTCGGTGACGAGCAAAGACACCCGGGCCGCCGTGCGCGGCGCCGGGGCTTCGGTGTAAGTGAAGCTGCAGCGCGCGGGGGTGGGCGCGTCGACGCGCTCAAAGCGCGTCTCGCCGCCACCCACGGCCACGGTGTAGCCCGCCGCGGCCAGGGCCGAGGCGTTGGGGTTGAACACGGTGCCAATGCCGGCCATCGAGACGATGCCCGGTGTGCCCAGCGCCAGCGAGGCGGGGTAGCCGTGGTGGGTGTGAATCAGGCCGTCCTCGGTGCACACCGTGCCGCTGCCGGCCAGGCGGTTGTCGGCCACGGCCGTGCCGGTGGCGCAGGCGCTGGTGTCGGCCACGCTGTTGCGGGTGAGCATGGAGGCGTGCACCAGTGTGGCGGCGGCCGAGACCGCGCCTTGCGCGCCCTGCAGCTGGCCCACACGGGCCTGGCGTTGCAGGTTGATGAACCGCGGCATCGCGACCGCGGCCAGCACGGCCACGATGGCCAGCACCACCACCAGTTCAATCAAGGTGAAACCACGGCTCACAAGGGTTCTCCGGTCAGGCCGCGTCGCGCGGCGTTGTTGCCACTGATCTTCGGCGTCAGGTCGCCACGCGGTGCCCCGAAAAGCAGGCCGCCGCAAGGGCAATTCGGGGTGCAAAGCGGGAGCGTTGCCACCACAGCCTCGCGCCATTGCCGGAGTTATCGGTGGCCGGTGGCTGAACTTAAGCGGCGCATGGGCCGGTGTTGGCGTGTGGTTTGTCACTTCACAGCCACCTTGCCCAGGTCCCAGATCGGCAGGAACACGCCGAGCGCCAGCACCATCACCAGGCCGCCCAAAAACACGATCAAGATCGGCTCGATTTGCGACGAGAGCGTGCGCAGCTCGTACTCCACGTCTTGCTGATAAAACTCGGCCACCTCGGCCAGCATGTCGTCGAGCGAGCCGGCTTCTTCGCCCACGGCGATCATCTGCAGCACCACCGGCGTGAAGATGCCGCTGGCCGCGGCGGTGCGCAGCACGCTGTCGCCGCGCTCCACGCCCTCGCGCATTTTTTCGATGGCGCGCGCCACAAAGCTGTTTTCCACCGTGCTGGCCACCACCGTCATGGCCTGCACCACCGGCACGCCGCTTTTCAGCGCCAGCGCAAAGCTGCGCGCAAAACGCGCCAGCGTGGCCTTGCGCAAGATCTTGCCGGCGATGGGCAGGCGCAGCTTGCTGCGGTCCCAGAGGTAGCGGCCCTCCGACGTGGCCAACCAGGCGCGTACGCCCAGCCAGGCCAGCACACCGGCCACCGCGAGGTAAGGCCACATCGTCACGGTGAACTTCGAGAAGCCGACCAAGATGCGCGTCATCAGCGGCAGCTGCGTGCCAAAGCCGTCAAACACTTTCTGGAAGGCCGGGATCACGAACACGTTCACCACCGCGATCGCCACCAGCATCACGATCACCACGAAGCTCGGGTAACGCAGCGCGCTGCGCACTTGCTCGCGCATCAGCTTCTCGAACGAGAGGTGGTGGAAGAGGCGAATGAACACCTCGTCGAGCCGCCCGGTGAGCTCGCCCACGCGCACCATGGCGATGTAGAAATTGGAGAACACGCCGCCCTGGCGCGCCAGCGAGGTGCCGAGCTCGTGCCCGCTTTCCAGGCTCTCGCGTGTGCCTTGAATCACCGCCGCCATCGCCGGCTCGGCCGACTCTTGCAGGCCCGAGAGCGCGCGTGTGAGCGGAATGCCGGCCTTGAGCAGCGAATAGAGCTGGCGGCTGAACAGCAGCAGGTCGTCGTGCACCACCTTTGGCTTGGGGCCGATGCGCATGTTCATCGACCAAGGGGCTGTGGCGCCCGCACCGGTGTTGGCGCTGGCCGAGGCGGCCTTGATGTCGATCGGGGTGAGGCCGGTGGCCAGCAGCTGGTCGGCCACGGCCGAGGCGGTGGCGCCATCGGCCAGGCCTTGCACCAGGTGGCCGCCGCCGTTGCGGGCGCTGTAGCTGAAGGCGGGCATTTAGGCGTCCAGCTGCGCGGCCAGGCGCATGGCTTCGTCGAGCGTGGTGCGGCCCTCGCGCGCCAGCTGCAACGCGTGCTGCAGCAAGGTGTGGCCGGCAATCTGCGCCCGCGCCAGCTTGGCAAAGGCCACCGGGTCACCGGCGGTCACGGCCTGCACCAGGCTGTGCGTCATCTCCAACATTTCGTAGATGGCCGTGCGGCCGACGTGGCCGGTGCCGTTGCAGCGCGAGCAGCCCAGGCCACGCGACCAGCGGGTGGCCGCCTGCGCGTCGGGGTTGGTGGCTGGTTGGTGATCCAGCCAGACCTGCTCTTGGGCGGTGGGCGTGTGGGGGGCGGTGCAGTCGTCGCAAATCAGCCGCACCAGGCGCTGTGCGATCACGAGGTTGAGCGACATCGCCACCATGTAAGGCGGCACGCCCATGTCGAGCAGGCGGATGGGGGTGCTGGCCGCGTCGTTGGTGTGCAGGGTGCTGAGCACCAGGTGGCCGGTCATGGCCGCGCGCAGGCCGATCTCGGCGGTGATCTGGTCGCGCATTTCGCCCACCAGAATGATGTCGGGGTCTTGCCGCAGGGCCGAGCGCAGCACGCGCTCAAAGCCGAGCTCAATCTTGTCGTGCACCTGCACCTGCGTGATGCCGGGCAGGCGGTATTCCACCGGGTCTTCGACGGTGATGATCTTGCGGTCGGGCGTGTTGATCTCGGCCAACGAGGCGTAGAGCGCGGTGGTTTTGCCGCTGCCGGTGGGGCCGGTGACCAAGATCATGCCGCTGGAGCGGGCCAGGGCCGCGCGCACTTGGGCCAGCATGCGCGGCGGCATGCCCAAGCGGTCGAGCTGCAGCAGGCCGGTGTTCTGGTTGAGCAAGCGCATCACCACGCACTCGCCATACTGCGTGGGCATGGTGGAGATGCGCACGTCGAGCGCGCTGCCGCGGATGTCGACGTGGAAGCGGCCGTCTTGCGGCAAGCGTTTCTCCGAAATATCCAGGCCCGACATCAGCTTGAGCCGCAGCACCAGGGCCGAGGCAATTTTGGAGTCGGCCTCGGTTTGCAGGTGCAGCGTGCCGTCGATGCGAAAGCGCACATGCAGATTGTGTTCTTGCGGCTCGATGTGGATGTCCGATGCGCGCACCTGCGCGGCATCTTCGAACAGCGTCTGCAGCAGCTTGACGACCGGCGCGTCCTTGACCGCCGATTCGGTGCCCATGAAGTTGCCGAAGTCGACCTCGGTTTGCGCCAGCTCGGCGGTGAGCTCTTGCGAGAGCTGGGTGATCTCGCCGGTGCGGCGGTACACGCGGTCAATCGTGGCGAGCAGCTGCGTTTCGGTGATCACCGCCAAGGTGATGTCGCGCCGCAAAATGCGGCTGAGCTCGTCGTAGGCAAACAAGTCGCTCGGGTCGGCCATGCCCACACGCAGCAGGCCGTTTTGCTCGTCGAGCACCAGCGCGCGAAAGCGCCGCGCTTGGGCCTCGGGCAGCAGCGGCGTGAGCGCCGCGTTGAGCGTGAACGACTTGAGGTTGATGAAGGCGATTTGCATCTGCCGCGCCAGGGCGCCGCTGATTTGCTCTTCGCTCACAAAGCCGCTGTCCACCAAAATGCGACCGAGCTTGCGGCCGCTGCTGCGCTGCTGCGCAAGCGAGGCGTCGAGTTGCTCTTGGCTGATCAGCGCCTGCTGAACCAGCAGGTCACCCAAGCGAATTTTTTGTGGAGGCGGCACGTGGACCTGGCCTGGACGCAGTGGCAGATGCCTGCATTCTGGGCAAGGGTGCGCGGCCTTGATGGCCGGAGTAGCAGGCGAAAAGCGGCCAGTTCTTAGTGGCCTGCTGGCAGCGTTTCTGGTGGGATTTTGCTCAAAGCGCCCAGATGCGCGGCGCGCAAGGCGCCAGGCCCCAGGCCTCTTGGCGCCACACCGCCCACACGCTTTTCAGCAGCGCCATGGCGTGCTCCACGCGTGGCGCCAACACGCGCAGCACGATCACCCGCGGGTGCACGGCGGTGAGGCCGGCGGTGGCGCTCAGGCTGTGGGCTTGGGCCAGTTCGCGGCCGGCGTCGAGCAGGGCGTCGCGGCGGGCGGTGGGCAGCGGTGTGCCGCTGGCCAACCACAGTGTGGCGAGCAAGCGGTGACCGGCCCAACCCACGGGCGAGTCGAGCAGGTGCTGGTCGCTGCCGTCAATCACCGCGCGCTCCAGCCACACGCCGGGCAGCTCGATTTGTTGGCTGTAGCGGCCGTGGTCAAAGGCTTCGCCGCTGGCGGGCAGGCCGAGTGCCAGCAGGTCCCAGCCGATCATCTCGGCGGTGGGCGCCAGCTCAAAGCGCATGTGGTTGTGGGCCAGCGCACCGCGGTGCACGATGGTCTCCAGCGGCAGCCATTCGAGGCGGGCGCCGTCGTCGATGCGTGCGGTGAGGCTCTGCTCGGCCAGCTCACCGGCGGTGCGGTAGAAGCGTGTGGCGCCGGGGGTGGTGATGAGCGCGTGGCTGCCCGCGGCCAGGTGCGCATCGATGCACAAGGTGTCGCCCCCCACCACGCCGCCGGGCGGGTGCACCAGCACGTTGTGGCACACGGTGGGCGCCTCGGGGTAGAGGCTTTGCAGCACCCGCAACGGGCCGCTGTGCCGGTCGTGCAGCACGGTGCGCGCGTGCGGGTCGTGGTGCTGCGTGTAGTTGAGTGCCAAGTGGCCGGGCCAACCCATGGTGTGCGTGTGCCTTGTTGTGTTGCTGGTTGCTTGTTGACGTGAGTATCGATGGGCTGGCCGCCGTAGAGCGGCATCGCGGATGGGGCTGGGCAGCGGGGGCTCATGCTGGGGCGGTCTGCGCGTTGCGCAGACTGCCTGGGCCCACGGGCGGGGCAGGCGGCGTCGCGAAACTCGCTGCGCGGGCTGTGCCCGCTGCGCTCAAACAGTCGCGACGAGTCAGTTGTTGATGCGCGCTGCGCGCGCCCGTGGGCCCAGCGCCCCAGAAATCGCCCCCACCGCCCAGCCCCAGCCGCAATGCGAAGCACCGAGTGTGTCGGCGCCGTGGTGTTGAGTCTTGCAGGCACACCTCGGTGGTGCTTGGGGCGGGGTGAGGGTGGGCCGGGGGCGGCGCGCCTGGGTGGGGCCGAGAAGCGCAGGGTCCGAGGGCCGCGCGCGCAGCGCGCATCAACAACTGACTGGGCGCGCTTGTTTGAGCGAAGTGAGCGCAGCGAACGAAGCGAGTTGCGCGCCCGGCCCTCGGGCACGAGCATCGCAGGGCAGTCGGCGCAGCCGACCCCCACCGTGGTGCGCCGCAGCCGGCCCACCCGCGCCCAGACCTCGCTTCACGCTCCCAAACACTCAGCTCGCGTTGCTCCCCCGATGCGCCCAGCCGGTGGTGCGTTTTTCCACCACCGAAAACAGCTCATACATCGCCATTGCCATCACGCCAATCACCACCAGGCCGGCAAAGGCCAAGCCCATTTGCATGGAGGAGCCGGCAGAGATCAGCAGGTAGCCGATGCCTTCGTTGGCGGCCGTCATCTCAGACACCGTGGTGCCCACAAAGGCCAGGGTGATGGCGACTTTGAGCGAGGCGTAGAAGTAGGGCATGGAGCGCGGCAGGCCGACCTTGATCAACACATCCCAGCGTTTGGCCCCGAGCACGCGCAACACGTCTTCCAGCTCGGGCTCCAGCGTGGCCAAACCGGTGGCGATGTTGACGGTGATGGGGAAGAACGAGATCAAAAAAGCCGTCAGCACCGCGGGCCCCACACCAATGCCAAACCACACCACCAAAATGGGCACAAACGCCGCCTTGGGCAGCGCGTTGAAGGCAGTCATCAGCGGGTACATGGCGGCATAGGCCAGGCGCGAGCTGCCGACCAAAAAGCCGAGCAAGGTGCCAAACACAATCGACAAACCAAAGCCCACCATCGTGACCCAAAAGGTGCGCCAGGCGTGCACCGCAATCACTTGGTGAAACTCCACCATCTGCTGTGCGATGCGGCTGGGCGTGGGGAACACGAACTCCGACACATTGAAGCCGCGGCACAGCAATTCCCAAATCAGCAGCGTGATCACCAGCAAGAACCACGGTGACCATTTTTCTTGTTGGCGGGCGTTCATTGCGCGATCTCCACGGGGCTCTTCAGGGCGGTCGGTTTGCGGATGGCACCGATGTGTTCACGCAGCTCCAGCACGCGGTCGGTGAACTCCTTGGTGTAGGTGATCTCCAGGTCGCGCGGGCGGGCAAAGTCGATCTCGCGCTTGGCCAAAATGCGGCCCGGGCTGCGGCTCATCACGTACACCGTGTCGGCCAAAAACACCGCTTCACGCAGGTCGTGGGTGACCAAGATGACGTTGAATTTTTGCACCGCCTGCAGGTCGCGCAACGCGCACCAGAGCTCTTCGCGGGTGAAGGCGTCGAGCGCGCCAAAGGGCTCGTCGAGCAGCAGCATTTTGGGCTCGTGGATGAGCGCGCGGCAGATGCTGGCGCGCTGCTGCATGCCGCCCGAGAGCTGCCAGGGGAACTTGTCCTCATACCCGCCCAGGCCCACGCTCTGTAGCAGCGTGCGCGCCTTGGCGGCGTACTCGGCGCGCTTGGCGCGGAACTGCGAGCGGTAGGGCTCCACAATTTCCAGCGGCAGCAGCACGTTGTCGAGCGTGGTGCGCCAGGGCAGCAGCGAGGGCGACTGAAACGCCATGCCGGTGATTTTGAGCGGCCCATCGACCTCGCGGCCATCGATGACGATGCTGCCGCGCGAGGGGCGCTTGAGGCCCGTGGCCAGCTTCATGAAGGTGGATTTGCCGCAGCCCGAGGGGCCGACGATGGCAATGAATTCACCGCGCTCCACTTGCAGTGAAATGTCCTCCACCGCGAACTGCTCTTTGGCCAGCAACTCGTCGTTGTAGGCGAGCCAAACATTGCGAAAGTCGACGAAAGGGGTGTTCATGCGGGCTCCTGCGTGCATGGAAAAAAAAGGCATGGCCGCGGTGGGGGCTGAGAGGGGTGTCAGCCGCCCGCAGCCGGGCCATGCACGCCAGCAGGGCGGTTTATTTTTTGGTGGTCTTGGCGAAAATATCGCGCTCGGCGGCCGAGGGCAGGAAGCTCGCGTTCCACACCGCGGCACCGTTGACGCGCTCCTTGGTGGTGAAGGCGTCGGACACCTGGCTGGCCATCAGCGTCAGGCGCGGGCCCGACACGGCACCGAAGGTGTCGGCCTTGGCGTCGGGGGTGAGCACGGTGGCGTCGAGCGTCATCTTCAGGCGGCGGGTTTCGAGCGCCTCGTTGATGATGCCGTCGCGCGCCTTGACGGTGGCGATGGCGCCCGCCGGGTCGGCGATCACGTCCTTCATGCCTTTGGTGAAGGCGCGCAGGAAGGCCTTCACAGCCTCCGGGTTTTTCTTGATGAAGTCCTCGCTGGCGATCACGGCGTTGCCATACAGCTTCACGCCGTAGCTCGGGTAGGGCAACACCACCACGTCGCTCACCGGCACACCGCGCGCCTCAATGTTGAGCAGCGAGGTGAACGAGAAGCCGGTGATGGCGTCGATGTCGCCGCGCACCAGCATGGTTTCGCGCAGCGTCGGGTCCATGGCGGTCCAGTTGACGGCGCCCACGTTGTTGGCCTTGGCGAAAATCGGCCAGGCCTTGCGGCCCGCGTCAAACACCGGAGCGCCGAGCTTTTTGCCCGTCAGGTCCGACGGCTTGGTGATGCCGCTCTTCTTCAGCGCGAGCACCGCGGCCGGTGTGTTGTTGTAGACCATCATCACGGCCACGGGCTTGTTGGGTGCGGTCGGGTTGTTGGCGTGAAACTCCATCAGCGCGGCCAGGTCGGCAAAGCCCATGTCGTAGGCACCCGAGGCCACACGGGTGACGGTGCCGCCCGAGCCGTTGCCGGCGTCGACAGTCACATTGAGTTTTTCGGCCTTGTAATAGCCTTTGGTGGCGGGCACCAGAAACAGCGCGGCCGGGCCTTCAAAGCGCCAGTCGAGCTGGAACTTGATGGGGGTCTCTTGCGCTTGGGCGACGCTGGGCAGGGCGGCCAGCAAGCTGGCACTGGCGGCCACGGCCAAGGCAAGGCGGCGGGACGGCGAGGTGAGGGCGGCGGCAGCAGGGCGCATGGGAACACAACTCCAAAGGGGACGGATGGGTGGCCGCGTCGGCCGGCGTGGCTTGGCGGTGATCTGTTGGCTTCCGCAAGTTCCATGCGCGCACGCTGCGAGGCGGCGCCGCCCACATGTGGTGCATTTGCACCAAGGCGACACAGAAGTGCGCCCAGTGGTGACTGGCGCGCCCTTTCGCAGTGCGGGACCCCACCTTTCAGGGGATTGACGACGCGGGGCGTGATACAACCTTGGCGCCGACGTTCCCTCTGCCGCGCAGGCGCTTGGTGTGCCTTGTTGATCGCCCCTGTGGGGCTGCGGGCAACGTGGCGCCTGTCGCGCCGCCGTTGGGGGGGGCGGCGCGTCTTTCGCCGCCCTCGAAAAGCGCCCAACCTCCTCGCCCCGCCCACCCGCACTTCAGAAAGACCGCCATGGCTCTCGGCTCACGCATCGGCATCTGGCGCTGGCTGCTCGCGGTCGTTTCGATCGGGGCGGCAGCTGGCCAGGCGCTGGCCCAGGGCGCCACGGCGGCGCCTTCGGTGCCGTCGGTGGCGCCAACGGCAGCTGCGGCAGCTGCCAGCAAAAGCCCCTCGCAGCGCTTGCGGGTGGTGGGGGGCTTGGCCGGGGTCAACCAGTATGTGCGCCACGAAGCGCCATTCTGGAAGAACGAACTGCCGCGCCTCACCGGCGGCCGGCTCAGTGCCGACATCGTGCCGTTTGACCAAGCCGGCATCCGCGGCCAAGAGATGCTGCGCTTGATCCAGCTCGGCGTGGTGCCCTTTGGCACCGTGCTGCTGAGCCAGGCCTCGACCCAGGAGCCTTTGCTGGCCGCGCCCGATTTGCCCGGCCTGAACCCCGACATGACCAGCCTGCGCCGCAACGTCGCGGCCTTCCGCCCGGTGATGGAGTCGGTGCTGCGCCAGCGCTACGGCATTGAGCTGTTGGCGGTGTATGCCTACCCGGCGCAAACCGTTTTTTGCGCCAAACCCATCGCCAGCCTGGCCGATTTGGCGGGCCGCCGTGTGCGCACCGCAGGCGCCGCACAGGCCGATTTTGTCGATGCCTTGGGGGGGCGGCCGGTGCAGGCAGCGTTTGCCGACCTGGTGCCGCAATTTCGCAGCGGCAACCTCGATTGCGCGATCACCGGCACCATGTCGGCCAACAGCCTGGGCCTGCACGAGCTCACCAGCCACGTGCACAGCATGGCCATTGGCTGGGGCTTGTCGGTGTTTGTGGCCAACGCCAATGCCTGGAACGCGCTGGAGCCGGGTTGGCGCGCCACCCTGCGCCCACAGCTGGGCAAGCTCGAAGCCGATATTTGGGCCGAGTCCGAGCGCGAAACCGGCGAGGGTCTGGCCTGCAACACTGGCAACGCCGCCTGTGTACAAGGCCGCAAGGGGGCGATGACCGAGGTCAAGCCCACGCCGGCCGACGAGCGGCGCCGCGCCGACGTGTTCACCGACGTGGTGCTGCAGCGCTGGGTGCAGCGCTGCGGGGCCGCTTGCGTGCCCTTGTGGAACCAGACGCTGGGCGCCTCCACCGGCGTGCAGGCGCGCACGCGCTGAGTTGGCGATGGGGCGGCGTGTCACTTGGGCGATATGGGGGGCGGCAGCCCTGTTCGTGCTCGTGCTTGCGGCGGTCGCTTCGGGTTTGGTGTGGCAGGAGCGCAAGGCCGCGCTGGCCGACGGTGAAGGGCGATTGCTGCGCTTTGTGAGCGGCGCTGAAGCCACCATCAACCGCAGTTTTTTGGGGGTCGATGTGCTGCTGGCCGGCATGGACGAGCTGATGGCGCCGGCCATGTTGGTGGGTGGCGGGCTCGACCCCGAGCATGCGTCGCGGCTGCTGCGGGGCGTCACCAACCTCAATTTGCAGGTGCGCGACGTGGCCATCTTGTCGGCCGAAGGGCGGGTGCTGGCGTCGGCGCAGTCGCGCCGCATCGACAGTGATGGCGATGGCGACCCGGGCGTGCCGGCCGATTTTTTGCGCTCAGTGATGGTGCAGACCGTGCCGTCGTTGATGATCAGCGCCCCGGCGTTGAGCCCCACCAGCGGCGAGCGGGTGCTGTACTTCGCGCGCTCGCTCGGGCCGGGGCCGAGCCGTCGCCACGTGGTGGTGGCCGAGGTGCCGGTGCCCATGGTGGCGATGCTGCTTTCGCAGGCCACCGAGATCGATGGTCTGTCCGTCACGCTGGAGCGCGACGACGGCGAGCTGATGGCCAGCGTGCCGCCCAACGACAGGCTCATGGGCCAACGGTTGCCGCCGCTGCAACTGAGCACCGTCGACGTGGCGCCGGGGGGCAACCCGGCGGTGGTGAAAGCGGCCGGCCGGCTCGATGGCGCGGCCTCGCTGGTGGCCACGCGGCCGACCTTGTACAGCGCGGTGCGGGTGGTGGCGAGCTTGCCGATGGAGTCGGTGCTCGATGACTGGACGCAGGCGAGCCGCGTGATCTGGGGTGTGGCGGGCGGCTTGGCCACCCTGGTGTTGTTGGCTGCGGCCGCCTTGCTTTGGCACCTGTCCGGTCTGGCGCGCGCGCGCGCGCTCATCACGCAGGGCAAACGCACGCTCGATCAGGCGCTGGCATCGATGGCCGATGGCGTGTTGCTGTTTGACGGCCAGGAGCGGGTGCTGTCGTGGAACAAGCGCTACCTGGAGATCTTCCCGTTTTTCGATGGCGTGCTCCGCGTGGGGGTGCCCTACCTGACGCTTCTGACGCAAGGCGCGCGCGAGGTGCTCAGCCAGGGCAGCGACGAAGAGCGCGAGGCCTGGATGGCGCGGCGCCTGGCGCAGCATCGCTCGGGCCACGCCAGCAACGACCTGGAGTTGCGCAATGGCCAGGTGATCCACATCGTGGATCGCGCGATGCCGGATGGCGGGCGGGTCAGCGTGTTCCGCGACATCACCTCGGCCGAGCGCGAACTGGGTCGCGCCAAGCTGGAGGCCGAGGCCGCCAACGAGGCCAAGTCGCGTTTTTTAGCGGCCATGAGCCACGAGATCCGCACGCCGCTCAACGCCGTGCTGGGCATGAACGGGCTGATGCTCAACTCGCCGCTCACGCCCGAGCAGCGCCGCTATGCCGAACTGATCCGCAACTCCGGTCAGACGCTGCTCACCCTCATCAACGACATCCTTGATTTGGCCAAAGTGGAGGCCGGCCGCATGGAGCTGGAGCTGGTGGACTTTGACCCCGGTCTGATGGTGGATGAGGTGGTGTCGTTGCTCACGGTGCGGGCCGAGGCCAAGGACTTGGTGCTGCGTTCGCAGGTGGCACCCGGTGTGCCGCGGCGGCTGCGCGGCGACCCGGGCCGGCTGCGCCAGGTGCTGTTCAACATCGTGGGCAACGCGCTCAAGTTCACCGAAGCGGGCTCGGTGGAGGTGCTGGTGACGCAGCGTGCGCTGGCCGACGGGCGCTGCGAGCTCATCATGTCGGTGACCGACACCGGCATCGGTATCGCCTATGAATCACTCGGCCGCTTGTTCCACCGCTTCAACCAGGCCGACAGCCGCACCGCGCGGCGCTATGGCGGCAGTGGCTTGGGCCTGGCCATCAGCCGCGAAATTTTGGAGCTGATGGGCGGGCGCATCGACCTCTACAGCGAGCTCGGTGTGGGCAGCACCTTCAAGCTGCAGGTGCCGCTCGACCCGGTGGACGACGAAATCATCAGCGGCCACATGGGCCTGCACCCCTTGTCGCCGCCCGAGCCGTACCCGGGCCAAGCCGCGCCGATGCGCATTTTGGTGGCCGAAGACAACGGTGTGAACCAGATCCTGATCCAGGCCCTGCTCAACAACCTGGGCCACTTCAGCGACATCGTGTCCAACGGCCTCGAGGTCGTGCGCCAAGTGCAAACCGCGCACTACGACCTGGTGTTGATGGACATCCAGATGCCCGAGATGGACGGCGTGACGGCCACCCGCGCCATCCGCGCCTTGCCGGGGGCACTGGGGCAGATTCCCATCATCGCCATGACGGCCAACGCCATGGTCGAGGAGCGCGCGGCCTACCTCGCCGCGGGCATGAACGACCACGTGCCCAAGCCGATCGACGTTGCGCTGCTCAAGGCCACGCTGGGTCGGGTGCGCGCGGGCTTGGCCAGCGATGGCTGAGCGCCTTTGGCCAACCTGACCGCGTCCACGCCGTGCGTCAGCGCGTGGCGCGCTGACGCACGGCGTCGATGTAGCGGTGGCCATCGGGCGGCAGGCCGCTGCGCTGAGACGTCCAGAGCATGTCGCCCAGGCACTCCATCACCTCGTGGTGGGCCTCGTGAGCCGAGCCGCGTTTGGCCGCCAGCAGCTCAAACGCCTGCTTGATGCCACGCGGCTGATCGATGCTCACCTGCTCGCTGATGGAGAGGTGCATCGACAAGTGCAAAAACGGGTTGGTGCGGCCGTCCTCCACCTCAAACACCGCCGCCAGCGCGGCCTCGACATCGCGCAGGTCGGCGTCGTACTCGGGATGCTGGTCCACCCACACGGCGGCGTTGGACTCCATCGGCGTCAGCGGCAGGCCTTGGCGGCGCTTGGCCCAGACCTCGCAGAAGAATCGCCTCACATCGGCTTGGGAAGGTGCAAACATGCAGAATTGTCGCCGCGCGCGCACTGCGCCTGTCGCCACCGTTTTTTCAACCCGGGCCGCCTGTGGATTTCCCCGTCATCACCGATCCCTTGTTTTACGCGCTGGCGGTGCCGGCGGTCATCTTGTTGGGTCTGTCCAAGAGCGGTTTTCTGGCGGGTTTTGGCTCGCTCGCCACGCCGCTGCTGGCGCTGGCGGTCCCGGTGCCGCAGGCTGCGGCCATCATGCTGCCGCTGCTTCTGGTGATGGATTTGCTGGGGGTGCGTGCGCTCTGGCTCTCGCGCGACCGCGGCCTCATCCGTTTGCTGGTGCCCGCGGGCTTGCTGGGCTCGCTGATCGGCATGCTGACCTTCGGCATGTTGTCGACCAAGATGGTGTCGGGCATCGTGGGCGGGCTGACGCTGATGTTCTTGTTGCAGCGCTTGCTCTTTCCGCCCAAGGCCGACGCGCCGCCACCACCGCGCTGGGTGGGCGCCATCCTCGGCACCATGACGGGCTTCACCAGCTTCGTGGCCCATGCCGGCGGCCCGCCGGTGAGCGCCTACCTGCTGCCGCAGCGGTTGCCGCCGCTGGTGTTCGCGGGCACCAACGCCACGCTGTTCGCCATCATCAACCTCAGCAAATGGGGGCCCTATGCCTGGCTCGGCCTCATCGACTGGCGCAACATGGCCACCTCCCTGCTGCTCGTTCCGCTCGCCCCGGTCGGCGTGTGGCTCGGCGTGTGGCTGATGAAGCACGTGCCCACCGGCCTGTTCTACCGCCTGGCCTACGCGGGCATGGGGCTGACGGGCGTGAAGCTGTTGTGGGACGGGTTGAAGTGAGTTGAGCTCGCTTCAGTCTTGCGGGCGCTGAGCGTCGCTGTTCCACCGCGGCCGCTTCAACGCCTGCTCGCGCTCTTGCGCAAACAAGGCTTCCAGCTGCTCGCGCGCTTGGCGGGCCACGGCCACGAGGCGGGCTTCGTCTTGCCAGTGCGGGGCCATCTCGTCGAGCTGGCGCAGGTTGTGGCGGCGAAAACGTTGGGCCAAGGTGCGGGCCTCGTGGGGCAGCCAGCCGAGCAACTCCAGCGTGCTGCGGGCGCTCATCAGGGCCGAGTCCAGCGTCTCGCGTTCGATCAGCGTGACGCCGAGCGCTTTGAGCGCAAAGTGGTGCCGCACATTGCGGGCGCGGGCCACCACGGTCAGCGCCGGGAAGTGCTGGCGCACCAGCGCGGCCACGGCCAGGCTGCGCTCCACATCGTCAATGGCGAGCACGAACACACGCGCTGTCGCGGCGCCAGCGGTGCGCAGCAGGTCGAGCCGGCTGGCGTCGCCGTAGTGCACGCGCCAGCCGAAGCGGCGCATGGCCTCGATCGCGTCGGGGTCGTGGTCGAGCACCGTGGGTTGCACGCCGTTGGCATACAGCATGCGGCCCACCACCTGGCCGTAGCGGCCGAAGCCGGCAATGATGACGGGTGCGGTTTGGTGCTCGGACAGTGGCGCCATGTCGCTGCGTTTGTCGCCGCGCAGCTGCGGCAACCACCAGCGGTCTGCCGCCACCAACAGCAGGGGGCTGAGCAACATGGACACGGCCACGGCAGCCACCAGCAGCGATGAGGTGGGCGCGTCAATCACGCCCGCTTGCGCCGCGGTTTGGAACACCACAAAACCGAATTCACCGCCTTGCGCCAGCAAGATGACGAACACCGGTCGCTCGGCCAGGGGCAGGTCCATGCCGCGTGCCATGGCCGCGAGCACCGCCGCCTTGAGCAGCAAAAAGCCCGCCACCACGGCGGCAATCAGCAGCGGGTGTTGGCGCACCACGGCGAAGTCGATGCTCATGCCCACAGCGATGAAAAACAGGCCCAGCAGCAGGCCTTTGAAGGGCTCGATGTCGGTTTCCAGCTGGCGCCGGTACTCGCTCTCGGCCAGCAGCACGCCGGCCAGAAAGGCACCGAGCGCCATCGACAAGCCCACCCACTGCATCAGCGCGGCAATGGCCACCACCAGCAGCAGCGAGGCGGCGGTGAAGATCTCGGGCGTGCGGCTGCTGGCGATCCAGCGCAGCGCCGGGCGCAGCAGCAAGCGGCCGCCGAGCACGATGGTGGCGATGACGGCGATCGGCTTGAGCCAGCCCCAGCTGCTGTGCGCCGTGGCCTCGTGGGTGGCGGCCAGCAGCGGCAGCAGCGCCAGGATGGGAATGGCGGCCACGTCTTGGAACAGCGCCACGCTGAGGATGCTTTGACCCGAGCGGGTGGGCATCAGGTGCCGCTCGTTCAGCACGCCCAGGCCGATGGCGGTGGACGACAGCGCCAGGCCGAGTGCGGCCACCACCGCCAGCGCCAGGCTTTGCCCGGCCAGCAGCGCCACGCCCACCATCAGCGCGGCCGAGCCCAGCAGCTGCACGCTGCCCCAGCCAAAGATCGGGTGGCGCAGCGCCCACAGGCGGCGCGGCTCCAGCTCCAAGCCCACCAAGAACAGCATCAGCACCACGCCGAATTCGGCGAAGTGCAGCATGTCGCTCGGGTCGGTGACCAGGCCCAGGCCCCAGGGGCCGATGGCGATGCCGGCCACCAAGTAGCCAATGATGCTGCCCAGGCCGAGCGCCTTGGCCAGCGGCACGGCCAGCACGGCCGCGCCCAGGTAGACCAGGGTGCCGGTGAGCCAAGAGGTGTGTTCCATCTCAGTTGCTCAGTTGTCTTCGCCCAGCGAGGGGTGCTCGGTGGGGCGTTCGTCGTCGGGCACCTCGCAGGCGGCGCACTCGGGCAGCTCGTCCATCTCGGGCCAGTTCGGGTGGCTGGCCAGGCGCTGCGCAAATTCTCTGGCGTGCGCCTGCAACTCGGCCGCGCTCACGCGGTGTGCGCCGTGCAGCACCAACGGGGGCAAAAAGCGCAGGCCGCACAGCGCAGCGGTTTGCTCGTAAGGCGGCAAAAAGGCATCAAAGAAATAGCGGTTGTGGCCGTCGGGGCGGTAGGCGTCTTCGGTGCCGCCGGTGCTGGCCACCAGCCACAGGTCTTTGCCGCGCAGTGCGTGGCCGCCGGGCCCGTAGGCCCAGCCAAAAACCAGCACCTCGTCCTGCCACAGCTTCATCAGCGGCGGCATGCTGTACCAGTGGATCGGGTGCAGCCACACCACCAGCTCGGCCGCGATCAGGGCCTCGCGCTCGGCGGCCACGTCGATCAGGTAGTCGGGGTAGAGCGCGTACAGGTCGCGCACCGCCACCTCGGCGCCCGCACCCGCCGCCGCGCCCATCAGCGCGCGGGTGATGTGCGAGTGGCGCAGGTCGGGGTGGGCGGCGAGCACCAGCACACGGGGTGCCGGAGCGACTTCGAGCGGTGCGGACTGGGGCAGCTGGGGCATGGGTCAAATGGATCAGGGCGGGCGGCGCGGCGTGGCGGGCCGGTAACATGTTGGCCCCGGTGCCAAGCGGCCTGCCGGACCCTCAGGAGCAAAACGATGACCGTGATTGTGGTGGCCAATCCCAAAGGGGGTGTGGGCAAGAGTACGTTGTCCACGCAAGTCGCGGGCCTGTTGGCCTCGCAAGGCCATGCGGTGATGCTCGGTGATGTGGATCGCCAGCAGTCGGCGCGCGGCTGGCTGGCGGCACGCCCGGCCACGGCGGCCCCGATTCGCGGCTGGGACACCGACGGCGACGAGCTGCTGCGCCCGCCCAAAGGCACGACCCATGCCGTGCTCGACACCCCCGCCGGCCTGCACGGCAAGCGGCTGGACGCAGTGCTCAAGCTGGCCGACAAGCTGCTGGTGCCGCTGCAGGCCAGCATTTTTGACATCAACGCCACGCACGCGTTTTTGCAGCAGCTGGCGGCGCACCGCCGCGTGAGCAAGGTGCAGGTGGGCGTGGTGGGCATGCGCATGCGCGAAAACACGCTCGCGGCCCAGCAATTGCATCAGTTTCTCGACACGCTGGATGTGCCGGTGGTGGGCTATGTGCGCGACACGCAAAACTACATCCAGCTGTCGGCCCACGGGCTGACGATCTGGGATGTGGCACCGAGCCGGGTGGAGCGCGACTTGGCGCAATGGGCGTCCCTTGCCGAGTGGCTGGCGCGCTGAATGCCGTCTCCCCCGGAAGGGGGTGAGGCCCTCGTCCACGGGGCACGTACCATCTTCGTCAACACCAAGGGAGCGCTGCATGAAAGTCCTGCTGATCGATGACCATCCGCTGATCCTCTCGGCCTTGAAAGCCGTGATCCAGGGCCTCGGCGACGACGTGACCGTGGTGGGTGCGGCCAGCGCCCGTGAAGGCCGCCTGGCGCTCAAGACGCAGTCCGACATCGACCTGGTCTTGCTCGACCTGCAACTCGGCGATGCCAACGGCTTTGACGTGCTGGTGGAGTTCCGGGCGACTTACCCGGCCCTGCCGGTGGTGGTGGTGTCGGCCTCAGACCGCACCAGCGATGTGATCCGCTCCATCGACTCCGGCGCCATGGGTTTTGTGCCCAAACGGGCCAGCAACGACACCTTGTTTGAGGCGCTGCACATGGTGATGTCGGGCGGCATTTACGTGCCGCCGATGTCGCTCACGCCCGACCGCCGCGCCGAGCGCCCGGCCGAGGTGAAACCGGGTGACCCGCCGCCGCCGTTCCTGCGCCGCGTCACCGACACCGCGTCGATGGCCGAGTACCAAACCGTGCCCTCGCTCGAATCACTCGGCCTCACGCCGCGCCAGAGCGAGGTGCTGACCTTGCTGCTGCAAGGCAAGCCCAACAAGCTGATCGCGCGCGAGCTGGGCGTGTCGGTGGAAACCGTGAAGGACCACGTGGCCGCAGTGCTGCGGGCCCTGGGCGTGAGCTCGCGCACCCAGGCGGTGCTGGCGGTGGGCCAGATGTCGCAACCGCTGCCGCGCCTGATGGCGTGGCGCAAGGCGAGCAGCACCTGATGCCGAACCGCACCCAGTTTCAGGTGACGCCGCGTCGGCCTGCCGAAGAGGTTGCGGTGTCGCCGCTGCCCGCGCCGGCCGCGTCGCGCGGGCCCGCCATTGCGCCCGCACCCGAAACCGCGTCGAGCGACGCCGACCTCAGCCTGGGCCGCCTGCCCGACGAGGTGCAAAGCGTGTTCGAGTACGCCCCCGCCACCATGGGCGGCTACTTGGCGGGCGTGATCGTCATTGGCTCATTGTTCTGGGAGCCCTCGCCACCGGCGCTGTTGCTGGGTTGGATCACCGCCGTGGCCTTGATCGTGGTGGCCCGCATCTCGCTGGAGCGCCTGTTCTGGCGCAAGCCGCCGCAGACCTTGGCCGACTGGCAGTTTTTTCGTCGCTGGTGGAACGTCGGCACGCTCGCGGGCGCAGTGCTCTGGGGCGCCATGGCCTGGATTTTTTACAGCTACGGCGACAGCACCCAGCGCACGGCGCTGATCGTGGTCGTCTACACCTTCTGCGTGGCCGCCGTGCCAGTGCTGGCCAACCAGCCCACCGTGTACTTGGCCTACGGCACCTTCGCCTTCGTGCCGATGGCGGTGCGCATCTTGGTGGACGGCTCGGACGATTCCTGGAAACTGGCCGGCGTGCTGATGGTGATCCTGGTGCTCACCACCATCTTGGCCCGCAATTACCGCCAGGCCCTGCAGCGTGCCATCGACCTCAAGCACCGGGCCGATCAGCTGCTGGTGCAACTGCGCCGCGAAAAAGACGCGGCCGAGCAAGCCCGGCGCGAGGCCGAGGTCGCCAACCGCGCGAAAACCCAGTTCTTCACCGCCGCCAGCCACGACCTGCGCCAACCGCTGCACGCCATGGGCTTGTTTGCCGAGGCGCTGCGCCAGCGCAACCACGACGAAGAAGTGGCGCACCTGGTCAATAGCATCAATGGCTCGGTCGATGCACTTGAAGGCCTCTTCTCCGAGCTGCTCGACATCACCCGCATCGACACCGGCGGTGTCGACGTGGAGCCGCAGCACTTTGAGGTGGGCGACATCTTCCGCAAGCTGCGCCTGCACTTTGAGCCCACGGCGTTCGAAAAAGGCCTGTCGCTGCGCCTGCATGGTGGCCGCCATGTGGCGCATGCCGACCCGCTGCTGGTCGAGCGCGTGCTGCGCAACCTGCTGTCCAACGCCATCCGCTACACCAACGACGGTGGCGTGCTGGTGAGCTGCCGCCGGCGTGGCGACGTGCTGCGCCTGCAGGTGTGGGACACCGGCCTGGGCATTCGCGAGGTCGAGCAACAGCGCATTTTTGAAGAGTTCTACCAAGTGCCCAACAACGGCGGCCTCACGCCCACACAGCGCAAGGGCTTGGGGCTGGGCCTGGCCATCGTCAAGCGCCTCTCGGGGCTGATGGGTGCGCCGCTGTCCTTGTGCTCCGAGGCCGGGCGCGGTTCGGTGTTCACGCTCGAATTGCCGATCGGTAAGCGCGCCCGTTCACCTGCAACCGTGCCTGCGGGCAAAGCGCCGCTGGGCATCACGCTGGAAGGCCGAACCATCGTGGTCGTGGAAGACGAACCCGCCGTGCTGGCGGGCTTGGAGGTGTTGCTCAAGGGCTGGGGGGCGCGCTTGGTTTGTTTCGACAGCGTGGGTGCTTGCACCACCTGGGCCAGCCGCGCCGACCCGGTGCTCGATCACCCTGACCTGCTGATCGTCGACTACCGGCTCGAAAGCGGCCGCAATGGCGTTGATGCCATCGTCGCGTTGCGCGAAACCTTCGAGGACCAGATCCCCGCCATCATGGTCACAGGCAGCACCATGACCGGCCACGATCTCGAAGCGCAAGAACGGGACTTCCACCTGCTGATCAAGCCAGTGGTGCCCAACAAGTTGCGGGCCATGATCGCCTTCAAGCTGGGCTCAGCGCCGCGGCGCTGAGTGTCAGGCGCCTGACTCTGGCCGTGCAAAGGCTTTGCTTTCGGCCGTCGGCGCCAGCCTCCCCATGAACCGAGTCCCCGTGCCGCGAGGGGCCCGTGAACGCCAACAGCCTCAGAACTCCAGGTTGTCGATCAGCCGCGTGGCGCCCAGCTTGGCGGCGCCCAGGGCCACCAGGGGTTGGCCGGCGGTGGCGTCAGATGGCGGCAGCAGGGTGTCGCGCTCGCGCACGGTCAGGTAGTCGGGTGCCCACCCCAGTGCGCTGAGGTCAGCCAAGGCGCGTGCTTCCAGCTCGGCCCGCGGCGCGGCACCAGCGCGGGCGGCATCGGCCAAGGCCCGCAGTGCACGCGACAGGGCCACGGCCTGGGCTTTCTCGGCATCGCTCAGGTAGCCATTGCGCGAGGACAAGGCCAGCCCACTGTCGGCGCGGCGCGTCTCACCGGCCTCGATGGTGATGGGCAGCGCGAACTGCTCGGTCATGCGGCGCAGCACGGCGAGTTGTTGGTAGTCCTTTTTGCCAAACACCGCCACGGCGGGCTGCACCACGTTGAACAGCTTCATCACCACCGTGCACACGCCGATGAAAAAGCCGGGGCGGAAGTGGCCTTCCAAAATGTCGGCCAGCGCCGGGTCGGGTGCCACCTTGAAGGTTTGGGGCGTGGGGTAAAGCTCGGTCTCGTCGGGCGCAAACACGAACGAGCACCCGGCCTCGGCCAACTGCTCGGCGTCGCGCGCCAGGGTGCGCGGGTAGCGGTCAAAGTCTTCGTGCGGCGCGAACTGCAAGCGGTTCACAAAAATGCTGGCGACCACGGGCAGGCCGTGGGTGCGCGCTTGGCGCACCAGCGCCAAATGGCCATCGTGCAGGTTGCCCATGGTGGGCACCAGCGCGCAGCGGCCAGCGCCGCCCAGGGCAGCGCGGAGTTCAGGGATGGTGTGCAGAACGTGCATGGTCGGTGGGCGTCAGGGAGGCCTCAGCAGGCCGGTTCGAGCAGGAGAGCCATCGCAGTCAGGGCCGAGGGCGGCCGCGGCGCTGGCGGCGGGCAGCTCAATAGCCGTGCAGGGTGTCGTCGGGAAAGCGGCGGGCTTTGACCTCGGCCACATAGCTGGCGAGGGCGCCTTCCACCGAGCCTGCGCCTTCCATGAAGTTGCGCACAAAGCGCGGCAGCTTGCCGCGGGTCACACCCAGCAGGTCGTGCAGCACCAGCACCTGGCCCGAGCAGCCCTTGCCGGCGCCAATGCCGATCACGGGGATCGGCAGATCGCGCGTGATGTCGGCCGCCAAGGCCGAGGGCATCAGTTCAAACACCACCATCGAGGCGCCGGCCTCGGCCAGCTCCTTGGCATGGCGGCGCAACGTGGCCGCGCGCTCCTCGTCTTTGCCCTGGATGCGGTAGCCGCCAAAGGCATGCACCGACTGCGGTGTCAGCCCCAAGTGTGCGCAGACGGGGATGCCGCGCTGCACCAGCGCGCGCACGGCGTCAGTGGTCCAGCCGCCGCCTTCGAGCTTCACCATGTGGGCGCCGGCCTGCATCAGCACCGTGGCGCTGCGCACGGCCTGCTCGACCGATTCTTGGTAGCTGCCAAAGGGCAGGTCGGCAATCAGCCAAGCCGTGCGGATGCCGCGAGCCACGCAGCGTGTGTGATACGCCATTTCTTCGAGCGTCACCGGCACGGTGCTGGTTTGGCCCTGCACCACCATGCCGAGCGAGTCGCCCACCAAGATGCAGTCCACGCCAGCGTCGTCGGCCACGCGGGTGAAGCTGGCGTCGTAGCTGGTCACCATGGCAATGGGGTCGCCGCTGGCATGCATTTGGCGCAGCGTGTGCAGCGTGATGGGTTTGCGGGTGTCGGTGGTCATTGCGGTCTCCGTCCCTGTGCACCACAAAGGCGCGGGGGTGGTTGAAGTGCGCGCAGTCTAGCCGCAGTCGGGCTGCACGCCCGTGCCGTGCTTGTGCGTTTTGCACTACCCGGCCATGGCGACTCACGCGGGCATGCGGTCGAGGACAGAGGTTCTGCATGTCGGAAGAGTTCGGCCTTCGGCACCTCGGCACCTTGGCACCTTGGCACCTTGGCACCTTGGCATCCTGCGCCTGGGGGGGCGTTCGGTTCGAACGCATCTCGTTCGACGATCGGCCCGAGGGCGGCGATGGGCCGGGCCGATTTGCTGCGTGTCCCCCGGGCCCGCTGCGCGAGCCCTCCTCCTCTACCTCCGCAAATCGGCCCGGCCCATCACCGCCCCTGCACACACCGAGGCATGCGGACACGTGGCATGTCATCATCGGTTCTGGGAGCGCTGGGCCGCCTTCGCTTTGGCAGGGGGAGCCGGCCGCCGGCCGGCGGAGGACACGGAGCAAAGCGAATGCGGCACAGTGCTCCTCGCGCCAGACCGTGGAATGCGGTTCGCCCTGGTGCCGAGAACGGGCCAAGCCTGCTGAACTTTGGACGCCTTTGACCGCGACGGCGTCTCAGACCGGCGCGTAAGCCAGCCGCACGTAAATCGGCGCAAAGGCCTCGGCTTGCGTGATCTCGAGCAGGCGCTCGCGGGCGAGTTCGAGCATGGCGATGAAGGTCACCACCAGGACCTGCGGGCCGCGGGTCACGTCAAACAGGTGCTCAAACTCCACGAAGCGCTGGCCCTGCAGCGTGCGCAGCACGATGCTCATGTGCTCGCGCACGCTGAGTTCTTCGCGGGTGATGGTGTGGTGCTGGTTCAGGCGCGAGCGCTGCAGGATGTCGGCCCAAGCGGCGCGCAGTTCGTCGGCACTCACGTCGGGGAAGCGCGGGGTGAGCGACTGCTCCACGTACACCTCGGCGCGCAAAAAATCGCGGCCCAGCAGCGGCAGCGCGTCGAGCCGCGCCGCGGCCAGTTTGATTTGTTCGTACTCGATCAGCCGCCGCACCAGCTCAGCGCGGGGGTCTTCCACCTCGTCGCCATCGGCCGCTTTTTTGGGCGGCAACAGCATGCGCGATTTGATCTCGATCAGCATCGCCGCCATCAACAGGTACTCGCTGGCGAGCTCCAAATTGGTCTTGCGGATCTGGTCGACATAGGCCAAGTACTGGCGCGTCACGTCGGCCAGCGGGATGTCGAGGATGTTGAAGTTCTGCTTGCGGATCAGGTAGAGCAACAAGTCCAGCGGGCCCTCGAACGCCTCCAGAAACACCTCCAGCGCGTCGGGTGGGATGTAGAGATCGGTCGGCATGGCGAACAGCGGTTCGCCATACAAGCGGGCCATGGCCACGCGGTCGATCACCACCGGGCCTTCGAGCGCGCTCGGGTCGGGCAAGGCGGGCTGTGGCCCCGCGGGCACGCCATGCGGCGGCGTGGGCAGGGTCGTGTCGGTGGTTGTCGTCACGGCGGTGCGGCGGGCGGGCTGGAGGGGCGCTGCGCGGCCGCGGGGTGGCGGGCGCAGCGGAGGGCGGTTCAGTGGCCCTTGTTCTGGTAGACGTAGGGCTGTTGGGCCACGCGTGCATCGGCGTAGTCGGCCGCCGCGGCGCGGTCTTGCGGCTTGTCCCAGAGCAGCTCACGGCCTTGGCGCTGTTCGGCTTCCAGCGTCGGCTTCTTGGCCTTCAGGCTCTCGATGAAGGTCGTGGCGTCGGACTTGTAGGATTTCCAGAACAGCGGCATGGTGGCTCGGGCACCGGGTGAGGGCACCAACTCAAAAAGGGATCAAGGGCCGCATTTTACGCAGCCCGCCGGTAGGTTCATCGGGCGATCAGGCGTGGATCAGGCCGATATCAGGCCGGAAAGCGCCGCACGCCCTCGCCCCGGCTGAGGAAAGTGTGCGATTGCCCCACCAGCCAGCGCGCCAGCTCATCGAGCAAGGCGCTGTTGACGGCCAAGGCGCTGAACTCGGCGTTCACGGTCTCAAACCCATCGAGGTTGATGAGCTGGAACTGCAGCCGCGCGTTGGCGTGGTCGGGCAGCACCTTCACGCTGCCGGCGAAGTCAGCGTGCACGCGGTAGCGCATCAGCTTGAGCTTGCCGTTGTCGGGGTTGCGCACGGCCTCGCTGTGCACCTGCGCGCCACTTTGTTTGAGGCGCGATTCCAGGGTCTCGATGTCGGGCAGGAAGTCGCGCTCCAGGTCGAGCATCTGGCCGGTGGGCAGCAGCCAGTGCAGCACCACGTGGTCGTGGGTTTGCTGGCCGGCCGGGCCTTTGCGGCGCGCGTCGGCGCGGAAGGTGGTCATCTTCAGACCGTCAAACGCGGTGCGGCGGTCGAGCGCAAAGCGCGCCGGCGACACCGGCTGCAGCACGTTGAGCTGCCCCACCAAGGTGGTGAAGTAGCGCGACACCGACACGCACGCGGCCTCGGTGAGGTCGGTGTTGCGTTGCAGTGAGCCGTTGTCGCGGGCCTGGTTGGCGAGGGCCGCGTCGGCTTGTTGCTTGAGGTCGTCTAGAAAGCCCACGGTGGTGCGTTCGCAGTGTGTCGATGGGCGCAAAGGATAGCGCAGGTGGGCGGGCCCGAAGGGCGCCACTGCGCCCTCTTTCAGGGGAGGGTGGCGGCCTGGAGCGCGCTGGCCAAGTCGGCGTGCAGGTGCGCAGCGCCGAGGTGCTCGATGAAGCCGGCGCGGCGCAGCAGGTCGAGCGGCTGCGCGTTGAGGGCGCACAGCTGCAGCGCCACGCCCTGGCGGGCGAGGGTGCGCTGCAGCTGTTCCAGCGCGTCCACGCCCGAGGTGTCGATCGACACCAGTTGGTGCATCTCCAGCAGCAGCACGCGGGTCTGCGGCGTCAAGGTGTCGGCCAGCGATTCGACCTTGCCCACGGCGCCAAAAAACAGCGAGCCATACAGCCGCACCACCTGCACGCCCGGCACCGCTTCACCGCTCTGGGCCTCGGCCCGAAACAGCATCGCCATGCGGTAGATGAAGAAGCCGCAGGCCAGCATCAGCCCCACTTCCACCGCCACCGTGAGGTCGAACACCACGGTCAGTAAAAACGTGCCCACCAGCACCGTTCGGTAGGGCAGGTTGAATTGTTTGAGGCGCGCGAACTCGCGCCACTCGCCCATGTTCCAGGCCACAAAGAGCAGGATGCCGGCCATGGCCGCCAGCGGCACGTGCTCGGCCAGGGGTGCGGCCAGCAGCACGATCAGCAGCAGTGCGATGGCGTGCACGATGCCGGCCACCGGGCTGGTGGCGCCCGAGCGCACATTGGTGACCGTGCGCGCGATGGTGCCCGTGGCCGGGATGCCGCCAAAAAACGGCACCACCATGTTGGCCAGGCCTTGCGCCATCAGCTCTTGGTTGGGGTCGTGGCGGGGCGCGTCGATCAGGTTGTCGGCCACGCGGGCGCACAGCAGCGATTCGATGGCGCCCAGCAGCGCCAGCGTCAGCGACGGGATCAGCAACTCTTTGGCACTGACCCAGCTGAATGGCGGCAGGCTGAGCTGCGGCAAGCTTTGCGGGATGCCGCCAAAGCGCGAGCCGATGGTGTCCACCGGCAGCTTCAGCAGCGCCGTGGCCAAGGTGGCGCCCACCAGCGCGATCACCGTGCCGGGCAGGTGGCTGGCCAGGCGCCGCAGCTGGTGCTGCCAACCGGTGTGGCGGCCGTCGTCGGTGTAGGACTTGGGCCACACCACCACCAGCGCCAAGCTCGCCAGGCCAATCAGCACGGCCACGGGGTTGATGCTGCCTGCGTGGCTGAACAGCGCGTGGATTTGCGCGAAGAAGTCGGCCGGCACCGGCCCGGTTTGCAGGCCCAGCAGGTCTTTGAGCTGCGTGAGGCCAATCATCACCGCGATGCCATTGGTGAAGCCAATGATGATGCTGACCGGCAGAAAGCGCACCAGCGCGCCCAGCTTGAGCGCACCCATGGCAAACAGCATCACGCCGGCCAGCGCGGTGCTGATGAGCAAATTGGTGAGCCCGTAGCGCTCGACGATGCCGTAGACGATGACGATGAAGGCGCCCGCCGGCCCACCGATTTGCACCTGCGAGCCGCCGAGGGCGGAGATCATCAGCCCGGCAATGATGGCGGTGATCAGCCCTTGTTCGGGCTTGACGCCGGAGGCGATGGCGAACGCCATGGCCAGCGGCAGCGCCACCACGCCAACGGTGATGCCGGCGCCCAAGTCGGTGAAAAAACGCTGCCGGGTGTAGCCCTGCAGGGCATCGAGCAGGCGCGGGCGGAACGTGGGCAGGTGGCGGATCGGCAAACGGGCTCCTGGCAGTGGGGCGGCATGCATGGGCGGGGGTGCGCGGGCGCCCCAAACGGTGATGATGCCACCGGAACAAGCAGGCAAAACAAGCGTTCCTCCGTGAATCGCTGAGGTGTGCTTGCGCCGGGCAAAGGGCTACGATGTTGCCAAGGAGCGTTGCCCGCCATGCTCAACCGGATCGTGCTGATCGACGACAGCGAGCCCGACCTCATTTACTCGCGCATCGTGCTGGAGCGCTCGGGCATTGCGCGCGAGGTGCAGGCGTTCGAGTCGGCGCGCGAGGCGCTGGATTGGCTGCAGGCGCCCACCTGCCGCGGCGCCGATGTGATCCTGCTCGACATCAACATGCCGGGCATGGATGGCTTTGAGTTCCTTGACGCACTGAAGCAAGCCGGCACCTGCTTGGCCGGCAGCCGCCTGAACCAGGTGGTGATGCTCACCTCCTCTCCCGACCCCGACGACCGCGCGCGCGCGGCCAGCTACCCCTGTGTGCGTGGCTATCTGGTGAAGCCGCTGGACAAGGCGGCTGTGCTGGCACTGCCCGCCTCGCTCGGCCCATGAGCACCGGCCGCAGCGCGCGCCGATTCTGGGGGCGTTGTGGCCGGCTCGGCAGCTTGGGGCTGTGCCTGTGCATGTGCCTGTGGACACCCGGGCTCAGCGCCGCCGCCGCCTCGGCCGCCGCCCTCACTGGCGCCCAACGCGATTGGCTGGCCGCGCATGGGCCGTGGCGGCTCGGCACCGAGCGCGACCATGGCCCCTTTGTGTTTGCCGGCCCCGACGGCCAGATGCAGGGCTTGTCCATCGACATGCTCCGCCTGGTGCAGCAGCGCACCGGCCTGCGCGTCAACGCACTGCCCGGCCAGCCGCTGGCGCAGGTGTTGCAAGCCGCCGAGCGCGGCGAGGTGGATGTGATGTCGTCACTTCGCCCCACGTTGGAGCGCGCCCGCAGCTTGATCTTCACCCAGCCTTACGTTGCCGTGCCGGCGGTGGTGGTGATGCGGCGAACCCGTGCGCCGCTCGGATTGCCCGAGTTGGTGGGGCAGCCGGTGGCGGTGGGCCAGGGCTATGCGGTGGAGTCGGTGGTGCGGGCGCGCCACCCGGGCGTGTTGTGGCAGCCCGTGGCCGACGACCTGGCGGCCTTGCGCGGTGTGGCCGAGGGCCGCTTTGCGGCAGCGGTGGTTGACGCGGCCAGCCTGTCGTTTGTGGTGAAGCAACAAGGGCTGACCGGCCTGGCGGCCACGGCCGAGGCCAACTTTCACTACGCCTTGAGTTTTGCGGTGCGCAAAGACTTGCCCGAACTCCGCGACATCCTGGAGGCCGGTTTTCGCGTGCTCACCCTGGCCGAGCGGCAGGTGGTGCTGGACCGGTGGCTGTTGCCGTCCGCACTGGCCCAGGCGCCGGCCGCATCGCCCTGGGCCACACGCCTGGGTTGGGCCCTGTTGCTGGGCGGCGCGCTGCTGGGGCTGGCGCTGTTGGGGCTGGCGCTGTTGGGGCGCTGGCGGCGGGCCCTTGCTGCGTCTGCTGCTGCGGGGGCTGATGCCGCAGCCCCTCCGTCGGGCACTGGCTGAGCCATGGTGTGGCGGCTGACCCCCCAAGTCACGCAGGCACCGCGCCGGCGCTGGCCCGTGTGGCCCGAGGCCCTGGGCCTGGGTTTGCTCTACGCCGCCGCCGCGATGCTCAGCCTGCACACGCCGCGCGACCCCGGGGAGATTCCCAACCTCTGGCTGGCCAATGCCGCTGCCGTGGCCGTGATGTGCACCAGCAGACGCGAGCGTTGGCCCTGGCAGCTGGCCGCGTGTTTGTTGGCCAATCTGGCGGTCAATTCGATGCAGGGGCACGCGCTGCTCGGCTCGCTCGCGTTTTTGCTTTGCAACGGCCTGGAGTGTCTGCTGGGCGCCTGGCTCTTGAGCCGTGCGCAGGTGCAATTCACCGGCTTGCGCACGCCCCGCGCCATGCTGTGGCTGTTGTTTGCGGGTGCCTTGCTGCCGCCGCTGTTTGGCGCCTCCTTGGCGGCCTTGGTGGTGTCTTTGCAGCTGGGGGCCAGCCCACTCGCCGTGTGGCAAAACTGGTTCCAGGGCTCGGCCTTGGGCTCGGTGGCGTGGCTGGCCGGGCTGGTCACCTGGCGCATTGAGCCCTGGCCGGTGCTGCGCAAATCGCTGCTCCACCTGCGGCTGTTGGCGATGGTCATGGTGTCGGTGGGGGTGGCGCTGTTGGCCATGGTGCACACGCCGTATCCCTTCGTGTTCCTGGCCTTTCCGCTGCTGCTGTCCGCCACGCTGGTCGACCTGAGCGCTTTGCTGCTGCTGACTTGGTTGGTCGGCATGACGGCGGTGGTGGCGCTGGGCTACGGCGTGTTGCAGCCGCCGCCCACCGTGGCGCGTTGGCAGTCGGTTTACCTCTATGCGGCGCTGGCCGCCTCGCTGCTGCCCGCGCAACTGCTGGCCGCCGCCATGGCCGGCATGCGCGACAGCCATGCCGAACTCGCCGCCCGCACGGCCGATCTCAAGCGCGCCAACGAAGGGCTGGAGCAGTTTGTGCGCATGGTCTCGCACGACATGCGCGAGCCAGTGAACACCATCGTGCAGTTCAGCGCCTTGGTGCAGCAAGACCACGAGGCCGTGCTGCCGTCCGATGCGCGCAGCTACCTGTCGCTCGTGCACACCGCGGGCCTGCGCATGCGCCGCATGTTGGATGAATTGCTGCGCTTTGTGCGCCTGCAGCATGGCACGCTGGAGGCGCTGCGGCCCGTGTCGCTGGGTGCGGTGGTGCAAGAGGCGCTGGACGCGCTGGCCAGCGGCATCCGCGCGTCCGGTGCGCAGATCCGCGTGGCCTCCGACCTGCCCACAGTGCAAGGCAACGAGGCCTTGCTGGGCCTGCTGGTCCAGAACCTGCTGTCGAACGCGCTGAAGTTTGTGCCCGCTGGCGGCGTGCCGCAGGTGGAGGTGTTGGCGGTGGACGCAGCGCCTGGCAGCGAGTGGGTGCAGCTCAGCGTGATCGACCACGGCATCGGCGTGGCCGAGGTCGATCAGCCGCGCTTGTTTCAGCCCTTTTTGCGCCTGAACCTGCGCAAACACTACGACGGCACGGGCTTGGGCTTGGCGCTGTGCCGGCAAATTGCCGAGGCGCACGGCGGCAGCATCACGCTCGCTTCGGTGCCCGGTTTGGGCTGCCGTTTCACGGTGACGCTGCGCCGCGGTGCGGCATGGCCCGTCGACGCTGCGGAACCCGGCGGCCTTGCGGCGCCGGGCGCTGTGAGCTGAGCGCCGGAGCGGCGCCTCAGCGCACCCGCATGCCCGGCTGCGCGCCCGGCCAAGCTTCCATGATATAGAGGCCTGGGTGGGCTTTGTCGTCGGCATGGCTGCCGGCCAGCACCATGCCTTCGGACACGCCGAACTTCATCTTGCGCGGCGCCAGGTTGGCCACCATCAGCGTCAGCTTGCCGATCAAATCAGCCGGTTGGTAGGCCGATTTGATGCCCGAGAACACATTGCGCATGCGGCCTTCGCCCACATCGAGCGTGAGGCGCAGCAGCTTGTCGCTGCCTTCCACGGCCTCGCAATTGACGATCTTGGCGATGCGCAAATCAACCTTGGCAAAGTCGTCGACCTTGATCTCGTCGGCCAGGGCCTCGCCGCCGGGCAAGACCACCGGGGCGGCGGGCGCCTCAAACAGCGCTTCCAGCATCTTCGGGTCCACGCGCTGCATCAGGTGGTTGTAGTTGCCAATGGTGTGGTGGCCGAGCGCACGCTGCGCGTCGGCAAAGCCCAGGGGCGCCACCTGCAAAAAGGCCTCGACCTGCGCGGCCAAGGCGGGCAGCACGGGCTTGAGGTAGATGGTGAGCAGGCGGAAGGCCTCGATGCAGACGCTGCAGACATCGTGCAGCACGGCGTCGGCGCCTTCTTTTTTGGCCAGCTCCCAGGGCTTGTTGGCGTCCACGTACTCGTTGACGCGGTCGGCCAAGCCCATGATTTCGCGCAGCGCCTTGCTGTATTCGCGTGCTTCGTACAGGCCCACGACCGTGTCGGCATGGCCGCGCAAGGTGTCGAGCAGGGTGCGGCCTTCCACGCCCAGGTCGGCGCTGAGCTGGCCGTTGAAGCGCTTGCTCAAAAAGCCCGCGGCGCGGCTGGCGATGTTGATGTACTTGCCCACCAGGTCGCTGTTGACGCGCGACACAAAGTCATCGGGGTTGAAGTCGATGTCTTCGTTGCGCGACGAGAGCTTGGCCGCCAGGTAGTAGCGCAGCCACTCGGGGTTCATGCCCAGGCTCAGGTATTTCAGCGGGTCGAGCCCGGTGCCACGGCTTTTGCTCATCTTTTCGCCGTCGTTCACGGTCATGAAGCCGTGCACGTAGACGCGGTCCGGCACCTTGCGGCCGCTGAACTTCAGCATCGCCGGCCAAAAGAGGGTGTGGAAGGTGACGATGTCTTTGCCGATGAAGTGGATCTGCTCCACCTCGGGGTCGGCCAGGTAGGCGTCGAAGTCTTCGCCCTTTTTGTCGAACCAGGCCTTGAGCGAAGCGAGGTAGCCCACCGGGGCGTCCAGCCACACATAGAAGTACTTGCCCGGCGCGTCGGGGATCTCGATGCCGAAGTAGGGCGCGTCGCGGCTGATGTCCCAGTCGTTGAGCTGGGTTTTGCCGTCCTCGTCGCGCGCGAACCATTCCTTCACCTTGTTGGCCACCTCGGCCTGCAGGCGGCCGTCTTGGGTCCAGCTCTCCAAGAACTCCACGCAGCGCGGGTCAGACAACTTGAAGAAAAAGTGCTCGCTGGTGCGCAGCACCGGCGTGGCGCCCGAGAGCGCGGAGTAGGGGTTCTTCAGCTCGGTGGGCGCGTACACCGCGCCGCAGACCTCGCAGTTGTCGCCGTACTGGTCTTTGGCGCCGCACTTGGGGCACTCGCCCTTGATGAAGCGGTCGGGCAAGAACATGCCCTTTTCGGGGTCGAAAAACTGCTCGATGGTCTTGGTCGAGATCAGCTCGTTCTTGCGCAGCGCGAGGTAGATTTCTTGCGCGAGCTGGTGGTTCTCGGGCGCGTCGGTCGAGTGCCAGTGGTCGAAGGCGATGTGGAAGCCGTCGAGGTAAGGCTTGCGGCCGGCGGCGATGTCGGCCACGAACTGCTGCGGGGTTTTGCCGGCTTTTTCCGCCGCAATCATGATCGGCGCGCCGTGCGCGTCGTCAGCACCGACGAAGTTCACCGTGTGGCCGTGCATGCGCTGGAACCGCACCCAGATGTCGGCCTGGATGTACTCCATGATGTGGCCGATGTGGAAGTGGCCGTTGGCATACGGCAGGGCGGTGGTGACGAAGAGCTTGCGGGACATCGGCGGCTCGGGTTGCAGGGGAAGGCGCGCATTTTACGGGGCGGCGCCTCCCTCTGGGCGCCTTGGGGCAAGGCCTCTGCCGGCCAAGCGCGTTCGCGCTGCAGGGACAAGCCCCCTGGGCTAGACTGAAATCCAATCCCCGCTTCTTTTGTGCCCATCCCCATGCCCGTCACCGAATCCGCGCTGCTGCAAGCCCTTCAAACCGTCATCGACCCCAACACCGGCAGCGACTTCGTCAGCACCCGGCAGTTGAAAAACCTGCGCATCGATGGCGCCGAGGTGTCGTTTGATGTGGTGCTGGGCTACCCGGGCAAGAGCCAATTCGCCGCCCTGCGCACGGCGCTCTCTGAGGCCGCCCGCAGCGTGCCCGGCGTGGCCGGCGTGCATGCCAAGCTGAGCAGCCAGGTGGTGGCGCACGCCGTGCAGCGCGGCGTGGCCCTGCTGCCGAAGGTGAAAAACATCATCGCCGTGGCCTCGGGCAAGGGTGGCGTGGGCAAGAGCACCACCGCCGTCAACCTGGCCTTGGCGCTGGCCGCCGAAGGCGCCACCGTGGGCCTGCTCGACGCCGACATCTACGGCCCCAGCCAGCCCATGATGATGGGCATCAGCGGCCAGCCCGAGAGCGCCGATGGCAAGACCATGGAGCCGATGCGCAACCACGGTGTGGAGGTGATGTCGATCGGCTTTCTGGTCGATGCCGCCAACCCCATGATTTGGCGCGGCCCGATGGCCACGCAGGCGCTGGAGCAACTGCTGCGCCAAACCAACTGGGGCGACTTGGACTATTTGATCGTCGACATGCCCCCGGGCACCGGCGACATCCAGCTCACGCTGAGCCAAAAAGTGCCGCTGACCGGCGCGGTGATCGTCACCACCCCGCAGGACATCGCGCTGCTCGACGCGCGCAAGGGCCTGAAGATGTTTGAGAAAGTGGGCGTGCCCATCCTCGGCATCGTCGAGAACATGGCCGTGCACGTGTGCACGAACTGTGGCCACGTGGAGCACATTTTTGGCGCCGATGGCGGCAAGAAGATGGCGGCCGAATATGGCGTGGATTACCTCGGTGCGCTGCCACTGAACCTGAGCATCCGCGAGAGTGCCGACAGTGGCCGCCCCAGCGTGGTGGCCGAGCCCGAGGGCGAGATCGCCGGCATCTACAAGGCCGTGGCGCGCCAGGTGGCGGTCAAAGTGGCCCAGCGGGCGAAGGACTTTTCGGCCAAGTTCCCCACCATCAGCATCTCCAAAGACAGCTGATTGGCGGCTGTATTTCCGCTGTCTGGCGGCTGTCGCGCCACCCGCGCGCGCTGGCTCTTAAAATCAGGCCCTGTTTTGAAGGACTGGGCATGAGCATCAAGAGCGACAAGTGGATCCGGCGCATGGCCGAGCAGACCGGCATGATTGAGCCGTTCGAGCCCGGCCAGGTGCGGCAAAACGCGGCCGGCGACAAGATCGTCAGCTACGGCACCAGCAGCTACGGCTACGACATCCGCTGCGCGCCCGAGTTCAAGGTCTTCACCAACATCCACAGCACCGTGGTGGACCCGAAGAACTTCGACGAGAACAGCTTTGTGGACATCAACAAGGATGTCTGCGTCATCCCGCCCAACAGTTTCGCGCTGGCGCGCACGATGGAGTACTTCCGCATCCCGCGCAATGTGCTGACCATTTGCCTGGGCAAGAGCACCTACGCCCGCTGCGGCATCATCGTCAACGTGACGCCCTTCGAGCCCGAGTGGGAAGGTTATGTGACGCTGGAGTTCAGCAACACCACGCCGCTGCCCGCCAAGATTTATGCGGGCGAGGGCTGCGCGCAGGTGCTGTTTTTTGAGAGCGACCCGGACGACGTCTGCGAGACCAGCTACAAAGACCGCGGCGGCAAGTACCAAGGCCAGCGCGGCGTGACCTTGCCCAAGACCTGAACGGTGGCTGAGGCCGCCCCACACCACCACAACAACACAGCAGGGAGAACGCCATGAAATGGGAAGGCAACCGCCAGAGCGACAACGTGGAAGACGCCCGAGGTGGCGGCGGGGGTGGTTTGGGGGGCGGCTCGCGGCTCGGCGGCGGACGTGGTGTGGGCCTGGGCACGGTGGCGATTGCGCTGGTGGCGGGCTGGATTTTCGGCATCAACCCAATGACGGTGTTGAGCGTGCTGGGCGGGGTGGACGGCGGCAGCGCGCCTACCACGCAGGCGCCCGCTGGTGCGCCGCCCAAGAGCGATCCGCAAGCCGCGTTCGTCAGCACCGTGCTGGCCGACACCGAAGACGTGTGGCGCAAGCAGTTTCAGCAACTGGGTGGCAACTACACGGTGCCCAAGCTGCGGTTGTTCAGCGGCGCCGAGCCCACGGCCTGCGGTACCGGCCAAGCGGCCATGGGCCCGTTTTATTGCCCGGGCGACCAGAAGGTCTACATCGACCTGAGCTTTTACGAGACCATGAAGAACCGCCTGGGTGCGCCCGGCGACTTCGCCCAGGCCTATGTGATTGCGCACGAGGTGGGCCACCACGTGCAGCACCTGATGGGCATCACCGACAAGGTCGACCGCCTGCGCGGCCAAGCCAGCGAGGCGCAGCAAAACGCGATGAGCGTGCGCTTGGAGCTGCAGGCCGATTGTTTCGCCGGCATCTGGGCCCACGACTCGCAGCAAAGCAAGGGCTGGCTGGAAAACGGCGACATCGAAGAGGCGCTGAACGCCGCCACGCAAATTGGCGACGACGCGCTGCAGCGCAAATCACAAGGCACGGTGGTGCCCGAGAGCTTCACCCACGGCAGCAGCGCGCAGCGGGTGCGCTGGTTCCAGCGCGGCTTGCAAACCGGCAGCGTGCAGCAGTGCAACACCTTCGAGACGCGGCAGCTGTGATGTGCCGCACCGCGCGCCACACCGCGCCATGAAACGCGCCCGGCTCGCCTCGGCGCCGCTGATCGAGGCCTGGTTCGACATGCTGGCCGGCGATGCCCGCCCGCACGCACGCCGCCTGCGCCAACTGGTGCAGGCGGCGGTGCCCGAGCTGGGCCTGAGCATCAAATGGGGCAACCTGCTGTTTGTGCTGCCCGACGGTCGCCACGCGCTGGCGCTGGCCGCGCAAAAGGCGCACCTGAACCTGCAGTGCTTCAGCGGCCACGCCTTGCAGGAGCGATTCCCGATGCTCGATGGCAACGGCAAAGGCCTGCGCAGCCTGAAATGCCGCCACAGCCAACCTCTGGACGAGGCGCTGGTGACGGCGCTGACGCTGGCCTGCGTGCAAGCTGTGCGCGACGACGCTGCGGCCGGCGCAGAGGCTGACGCCTCAGACTGAGGCCTCGGTCCACGGGCTGCGCCGCGCCTTCAATACGTGCCCGGCTGCAAGATGCCGCGGTCGACGTTGGTGAGTTGGGTGTGGCCACAAAAAGCCATCGTCACGTCCAGCTCTTTGTGGATGATCTGCAGCGCCTTGGTGACACCCGCTTCGCCCATCGCGCCCAGGCCGTAGACCATGGCGCGGCCAATCATCGTGCCGCGCGCACCCAGGGCCCAGGCCTTGAGCACGTCCTGGCCCGAGCGCACGCCGCCGTCCATCCACACCTCGATCTGCGCGCCCACAGCTTCCACAATCGGCGGCAGGGCCTTGATGCTGGACAGCGCACCATCGAGCTGGCGGCCGCCGTGGTTGCTGACCACGATCGCATCGGCGCCGCTGGCCACGGCCAGGCGCGCGTCTTCCACGTCTTGAATGCCCTTCAAGATCAGCTTGCCGCCCCATTGCTGTTTGACCCAGGCCACATCGGCCCAGGACAGGCGCGGGTCGAATTGCTCATTGGTCCAGGCCGAGAGCGAGCGCATGTCGCTCACGCCTTCGACGTGGCCGACCAGGTTGCGGAAGGTGTGGCGTTGGGTGCCCAACATGCCCAGGCACCAACGTGGCTTGGTGGCCAGGTTGATGATGTTGCGCAGCGTGGGGCGGGGCGGGGCGGTGAGGCCGTTTTTCAGGTCTTTGTGGCGCTGGCCGATCACCTGCAAATCGAGTGTGAGCACCAGGGCGCTGCACTTGGCGGCGCGGGCGCGCTCAATCATCCGGCTCATGGCCTGGCGGTCGCGCATCATGTAGAGCTGGAACCAGAACGGCGCCGAGGTGTTCTCGGCGATGTCCTCGATCGAGCAGATGCTCATGGTCGAGAGCGTGAACGGGATGCCGAATTTCTCGGCCGCCTTGGCTGCCTTGATCTCGCCATCGGCGTGCTGCATGCCGGTCAGGCCCACCGGGGCGATGGCCACCGGCATCTTCACCGCCTGGCCCACCATGGTGGTGGCGGTGCTGCGGTTTTCCATGTTCACGGCCACGCGTTGGCGCAGCTTGATGGTTTGGAAATCGGCCTCGTTGGCGCGGTAGGTGCTCTCGGTCCACGAGCCGGAATCGGCGTAGTCGTAGAACATGCGCGGCACGCGTTTCTCGGCCAGCACGCGCAGGTCTTCAATCTCGGTGATCACGGGCATCGCTTGTCTCCAGCTTGTGGGTGTTCTTGAAAATCAGCGGCGATGCTAAATCGCGGCCTGCGGCAGCGGGCTGAAAAATTCTCAGGTGGCGGCTGAAATCCTGCCGCGCCTTCGGCCCTTGCTTGGCGCTTGCTCTGCCCTTGCTCGGCAGTTGCCGCGCGCGCAGGCCGGGCTCAAACCGTGCCCGACCCGTCGCCCAAGCCGCCGCCAGCGTCGCCAAACAGCGGCAGGTTCTCGCTCACGTGCAGCGCGCCGCCATGGCTGCCACCTTCGGGCCAGCGGCCGGTGAGCGGCGGCTGGGCGAGCTCGCTCACCGCCTGCAAGCCGCCCGCGCGCACGCCCAGGAGCCGCAAGCGCTGGCTCAGATCCACGCGCTTCAAGCACTGGCCGGCCGCGTGGCGGATGGTGGTGGCGTCGAGCGTGTGGGCGGGCAGGGTGAGGTCGCGGGTGACGATGCGGAAATCGTCGTAACGCAGCTTGATGCCGATGGTGCGGGCGGCGTAGCCCTTGCGCACCAGATCGGCGGCCAGGCGCACGCACAGGTCGGTGAAGATGGGCGTGAGCCGGGCGCGGTCGCGCACAGGGTGCAGGTCGCGCTCGAGCGTGGTTTCGCGGCTGATGGAGCGCGGCTCGCTGTGGGTCACCACCGCCCGCTCATCGCGCCCGTGGGCGGCTGCGTGCAGCCAGGCGCCGTAGTTGCTCCCAAACGCTTGCTGCAGCATCAGGGGGTCGGCCGCGGCCAGCTCACCAATGGTGTGGATGCCGAGCGCGGTGAGCCGCTCGCTGGCCTTCGGGCCGATGCCGTTGATCTTGCGCGCCGCCAGTGGCCAGATGCGGGCGGGGATGTCGGCCGCCGTCAGCAGGGTGAGGCCATTGGGTTTGTCGAGATCGGAGCCTATTTTGGAGAGCAGCTTGTTGGGGCTGATGCCGACCGAGCAGGTCAGACCGGTGGCTTGGAACACCGCCGCCCGCAGCGCCGTGCCGATGGCGCGCCCGCCATCGTCGGCCACGCCGGGCACCTCGCTGAGGTCGATGTAGATCTCATCAATGCCGCGGTCTTCCACGTGCGGCGTGAGCGCGCGCACGGCGGCTTTGAACAAGCGCGAGTGGTGGCGGTAGGACTCGAAATCGACCGGCAGCAGCACCGCATCAGGCGCGAGTGCGGCGGCTTTCATCATGCCCATGGCCGAGTGCACGCCCAGCGCGCGCGCCTCGTAGGTGGAGGTGGTGATGACGCCGCGGCCGGTGTAGTCGCGCAGTTGGGCGAAGCGGTGGCCGCCACCTGGCAGCAGCTCGGGCTGGTGGTCGCGGCTGCCGCCGATCACCACCGCTTGCCCGCGCAGCGCGGGGTAGCGCAGCAGCTCGACCGACGCGTAGAAGGCGTCCATGTCGAGGTGGGCGATGAAGCGGGGTGGGGTGGGCATGGCTGTATGAATATACAGCCTGCGGGCGACTCAACTTCACCGACGTGGGGCCTGCATTCACAGATCTTTACCGCCACGACAAGCCGGCTTCACCCTTGGCGCCGACCATGAAGTCCTGCTTGAGAAACAAGCTGCCTTTTTCACCCCAGGAGACTCTGATGACCGAATTGAACAACAAGCTGCCTCTCGTTGCTGGTGCCGCATCGGGCCGTTCCAACCGCGTACGCCGTTGGGCCGTGGGCCTGTCCTTGGCCGCCATGGCGGGTGCCGCGAGCTTGGCCGTGGCTGCGGGCGGCGAGCACGGCCGCGGTGGCGACATGGGTGGCTCCGGCATGATGCACGAGGCGCCCATGGGCGGCCGCGGGCTCGACCGCATGCTCGACAACGTCAAGGCCACCGACGCGCAGCGCACCCAGATCAAAAAGATCATGGAAACCGCGCAAAAGGACATGCAAGCCCAGCACGAGGCCGGCCGTGCCAACCACGAGAAGATGCTGAGTCTGTTTGCCGCGCCCACCGTCGATGCCGCAGCCGTCGAAGCCGTGCGCCAACAAAGCGTGGCCCAGCACGATCAGGGCAGCAAGCGCATGACGCAAGCGCTGCTGGAGGCGAGCAAGGTGCTGACCCCCGCCCAGCGCACGCAACTGGTGGACGTCATGAAGCAACGCGGTGAGCACATGCGCGGTGGCGACGAGCACGGCGGCCGCCACGGTGGCGACGATCGTCGCTCGCCCGCAGGCTCGGCAGGTGCGGCTTCTCGCCCGCAGTGACTCGCTCCAGCCCGGCTATGCTTGACCACATGGCCGGGCTGTTCCACCCGCATTGACCGCCTCCCCGTCCAGCTCACCCGGCTGGACGCGTTTGACACCCTCCGTTCGCCATGACCACACGTTTGCTTTTGATCGACGATGACGTCCGCCTGTCCACCATGGTGGGCGACTACCTGCGGCAGGCGGGGTTCGATGTCAGCACGGCGGGCTCGCTGGCGGCCGGCCGCGAGGTGTTGGCGGCGGGCGTGTTTGATGCGTTGCTGCTCGACCTGATGCTGCCCGATGGCGATGGCCTCGACCTGTGCCGCGAGTTGCGCGCCAACGCGCGCACCCGCGCGCTGCCGCTGCTGATGCTGACCGCGCGTGGCGAGCCGCTGGACCGCATCGTCGGGCTCGAACTTGGCGCCGACGACTACCTGCCCAAACCCTTTGAGCCGCGCGAGTTGCTGGCGCGGGTGAAGGCGCTGCTGCGCCGTGCCACGCCTCAGCCCGCGGGCAACGACGACGTGCTGCGTTTTGGCCGCCTGGAGATCGACCTCGGCGGCCGCCTGGCGCGCCTCGATGGCCAGCCGTGTGACCTCACCAGCCACCAGTTCGACCTGCTGGTGGTGCTGGCGCAAAGCGCGGGCCGCGTGCTCTCGCGCGACCAGATCATGGACGCGCTCAAGGGCCACCCGATGGAGGCGTTTGACCGCTCCATCGACGTGCACATCTCGCGCATCCGTGCCGTGATCGAAACCGACCCGAAAGCCCCGCGCCGGGTGCTGACGGTGCGCGGCAGTGGTTACCTCTTTGCCCGCAAGCAAGACGCCGACGCGGAATGAAGGCGCTCTACCTGCGCATCTACGTCACCGTGGTGGCGGCGCTGCTGCTGTTTGCGGGCGTGTCGGCGGTGGTGTTTCAGCGCCATGTGGCGCAGGAGCGCGAGCAGTTTGAGAGCCGCATGGCCGAGCGCACGGTGGCCTGGGCCGAGTTGATTCAGCGCTCGCTGCCGGGCGACGATGCACCTGCCAACGAGCAAGCGCAGGCGCTGGAGGAGTGGTCGCACCGCTTGCGCTTGCCGATGGCGCTGGACGATGCGCAAGGCCATCGCATTGGTGCCTCCGAGATGTTTGAGGAGCGCGCGGGCGAGGGCCGGCAGCGCTTGTTTGAGGTGCGCTTTGACGACGGCCGCACGCTGTGGGTGATGCGTTTGCGCGGGCCTCGCCCCGGCGGGCCGGACGGCGCGTTTGGGCCCGATGGCCGACCCGGCCTGGGCCAGCCCGGCGGGCCACCGCCCTGGCTGCCTTTTGTGCTGCCGGCTTGGCAAGGTGGGGCCAGCTTGTTGGCCGTGCTGCTGGTGCTGTTTGTGGCCGTGGCGGCCGGCGCTTGGCCCGTGGTGCGCCGGCTCACACGGCGGCTCGAAGCGCTCAAGCGCGGCGTGGAAACCTTTGGCGCCGGGCAGTTGAGCCACCGCGTCGAGGTGTCGGGCAGCGACGAGGTGGCCGCGCTGGCCAGCAGCTTCAACCAGGCCGCGGGTCGCATTGAAGCCTTGCTGCGCGCGCACCAATCGTTGTTGGCCAACGCCAGCCACGAACTGCGCTCGCCGCTGGCGCGCATGAAGATGGCGCTGGCCATGATCGACGACGTGCCCGAGGCCCAGCGCCAGGCGCTCAAGGGCGAGATCGGTGTCAACATCCGCGAGCTCGACGCGCTGGTGGAAGAGGTGCTGCTGGCCAGCCGGCTCGACGCCATCGACAAGCTCGAACACCACGAATCGCTGGATTTGCTCTCGCTGGCGGCCGAAGAAGCCTCGCGCGTGGACGCCGAACTCGATGCCCATGGCGAGGCCCCCGCGGTGCTGGGCGATGAGCGCTTGGTGCGCCGCGCATTGCGCAACCTGCTGGAGAACGCGCGCCGCTATGGCGGCGACGAGGTCAGCGTGGAGCTGGTGCGTGAAAACGCCGGCGGCATCGAGCGCTTGGCCGTGCGCGTGTGCGACCGCGGGCCGGGCGTGCCAACCGACTTGCGCGAGCGCATTTTCGAGCCCTTCTACCGCCTGCCCGGCCACGCCGAAAAGGCCGGCGGGGTGGGCCTGGGGCTGAGCCTGGTGCGCCAGATTGCCGAGCGCCACGGCGGCAGCGTGCGCTGCGAGCCGCGCGAGGGCGGCGGCAGCTGCTTCGTGTTCAGCCTGCCCGTCGCCGCATCACCCACCGCGACCACCAAGCCCTGAGGCCTTTGCGCGGCCGGCCCGCCGGGGCCAACACCACCAAAGCGGTGGCGGCTTCGGCGGCGCGGCGAGCGGCCGGGGCATCGACCAGTTCGTCGGCGACGATCACCGGCGTGTCCTGGGCCGTGTCCTGGGCCGTGTCCGAGGCCGGAGCCGCAGGCTCGGCGGCAGTTTGTTCCGCTTCGGCCATCTCGGCTGCGGGGGGCACGGCCTGCATGGCCGCGGTGTCCAGTGCGGGCGTTTCGGCTGTGATGGCGGGCACAGCCACAGCCATCCACGCGACGGGGTCGGCGGCCAGTTCTTCCGAGGGCACGTCCTGGGCCGGCGACGCAGCAACGGGTGTGACCGCCAGCGCCTCGACAACGTTGTGGATTTCTGGGGGCTGCGCCAGCGCTGCAGCCTCGACGGCTTCTGCGGGCGGTGCCGCCACGGCGGGGGCGGTGGTCGCGCTGGCGGCCACAGTCGCCACGGCCACCCCTTCACGCGCCCGCTCCGCATAGCGGTTGAAGCGCCATGCCGTGCCGTCGAGCGTGATGCGGCGCCAGGTGGCGCGCTTCTCGCCCGGGCTCATCACGGGCCAGTGCTGCACCTCGTCAAAACTGCGGCCGCAGCCTTTGCACCAGTCGTCGCCTTGGCTGGTGGAGCAAATCGCGATGCACGGCGCGTCGGGTGTGGTGTCATACCAGCCCAGCCAGGCATCGTGTGCTTTGGCGGGCATGCTGCGCTCGTCGCACTCGGGCTCATGGTGATAGACCATCAGGGCGTACACCTCGGCCAGCGCGCGCACCTCGGCACAGGCCGAGATGTTGTCGGGCGACGGGCTGCGCTCGCGCCACCAGTTGATGGCGGCTTCGATGTCGGTGATGTGGATGCCGGCCATGGGGATCAAAAAGCGAAAGGGGCGCAAGGATAGCCGCTTCGCCGTCTCCCTGTCGGAATCACGGTGGCTGAGGGTTGCCCCTTACACTCCGCCCGCCATGAAGAACATCGTCATCTTGATTTCCGGTCGGGGCTCCAACATGGAAGCCATCGTTCAAGCCTGTGCCAACGAGGGCTGGAACGCGCGCATCGCCGCCGTGCTGAGCAACCGCCCTGGCGCGGCGGGTTTGGCGTTTGCCCAAGCGCGCGGCATGGCCACCGGCGTGGTCGACCACAAAGCGCACGCCGACCGCGAGGCCTTTGACAAAGCGATGGCCGCGGCCATCGACGCGCACCAGCCCGACCTGGTGGTGCTGGCCGGCTTCATGCGCATCTTGACGCCGGGTTTTGTGGCGCGCTACGCCGGCCGCCTGCTCAACATTCACCCCTCGCTGCTGCCGGCTTTTCCGGGCCTGCACACGCACCAGCGCGCCATCGACACGGGCTGCAAGCTGGCCGGCGCCACCGTGCACTTGGTGACCGCCGAACTCGACCACGGCCCGATCGTGGCGCAGGCGGTGGTGCCGGTGCGCCCGGGCGACACTGAGGCCACGTTGTCGGCACGCGTGCTGGCGCGCGAGCACGTGATGTACCCGCGCGCCGTGCGCTGGTTTGTCGACGGCCTGCTGCGTGTGGACGCCAGCGGCGTGACGCACACGCGCGGCGAGCCACAGTTGCTCTGAACGGCTGAGCGCCACCGCTGCGGCCCGAGCGGGTCGCAGCGCCGGGCCTCAGATGTGCCCGTTTTTCAGCAGCGCTTCGACCTGGTCGAAGCGGTCGAACCCCCAGAACGCCTCGCCGTCGATGATGACGTAGGGCGAGCCGAACACGCCCTTGGCCATGGCCAGATCGGTTTCGGCGCGCAACTGGTCTTTGACGCTCGCGCTGTTGATGCCGTCGGCCAGCGCGTCGCCGTTGAGGCCCATGGCCGTGGCCACGGCGGCCACCACATCGGGGTCGCCGATGTTCTGGTTGTCCACGAAATAGGCCTTGAACAGCGCCTTCGCAAACTCAATCGCGCGGTCGTCGCCCACCTTGCTCTGTACCCACAACATGGCGCGTGCCGCCGCTTGGGTGGGGATGGGGAAGGCATCGGGTTGCTGGTAGGCAATGCCGTGGTGGCGGGCGGTGCGCTTGAAGTCGTGCAGCGCGTACTCGCCCTTCATGGGCACCTGCGGCAGCGGCTGCGAGCCGGTGGTTTTGAACACCACGCCCAGCAAAATCGGGTGCCATTCCACATCACGGCCGTAGCGCCCGGCGAGCTCGTCGATGCGGGTGCTGGCGAAGTAGCCGTAGGGCGAAGCGAAGTCGAAGTAAAAATCGATGGCTGAGGACATGGTGGGTGGCAAAAATGCGGTGGACGGAGTTTGACAGAAGGGCGTTGTTCAGCGGTGCGGGCTGCGCTCAGCCCGCCCCGTCGACGCGCGCAAAGCGGGCTTGCATCACACCGTCGACCTCCACTTGGCCAAAGAACATGGCGTGCGGGCGCACCCAGTCGCCGCGGCTGTTGGAGAGCGGGCGATACAGCACCATCGGCGCCAAGTTTTCGCTGTCGCGCACGACGCCCAGCACCTCGTACTCACCGCCCTTGTAGTGGCGGTAACGGCCGGTCGGCGTGGGCGGAAGTGGGGGCAAATCGGAGGTGTCGTTGGCGGTGCTCATGGCGGGCAAGGATAATCGCGCCCATGCATCCGAACGCCCTGCTAGAACTTGCCACTGATTTGCTGCACCGTGTGCTGCAAAACAGCGCCCCTGCCGACAACGTTGTTTCCGGCTTTTTCAAAGAACACCGCGCCCTCGGTGCCCGCGAGCGCGGCACCCTGGCCGAGACCACCTACACGGTGCTGCGCCAGCGTTTGCTCTTCCAGCACCTGGCCCAATCGGGCAAGGGTGAGATGGAGCGCCGCCTGGCCATCTTGGCCTGGCACGGCAACGACGGTTTTTTGCGCGCCGCGCTGAGCGAGCAAGAGCAGCAGTGGTTGGAGCAGGTCAGCACCGTCGACCGCAGCGCGCTGGCCGACAAGCTGCGCCACAACCTGCCCGAGTGGCTGGCAGACCGCCTGAAGCCCGCCATGGGCGACGACTTCTGGCCGCTGGTGGACGCGCTCAACAGCCCGGCGCCGCTCGACCTGCGGGTCAACTCGGTCAAGGCCAAGCGCGAAGATGTGCAGGCCGCGCTGTTGGCCGCCCGCATTGACGCTCAGCCCACGCCGTATTCGCCTTGGGGCCTGCGCGTGCAGGGCAAGCCCGCCATCAACAAGATGGACGTGTTCACCCGCGGCGAGGTGGAAGTGCAAGACGAAGGCAGCCAGCTGCTGGCCTTGATGCTCGACGCCAAGCGCGGCGAAATGGTGGTCGACTTTTGTGCGGGTGCTGGCGGCAAGACGCTGGCGCTGGGCGCGGCCATGCGCAACACCGGCCGCCTCTATGCGTTTGACACCTCGGGCCACCGCCTGGCGGCACTCAAGCCGCGCTTGGCGCGCAGCGGTTTGTCCAACCACTACCCGGCGCAAATCGCTCACGAGCGCGACGACCGCATCAAGCGCCTGGCCGGCAAGATCGACCGCGTGCTGGTTGATGCGCCGTGTTCGGGCCTGGGCACACTGCGCCGCAACCCCGACCTGAAATGGCGCCAGTCGCCCGAATCGGTGGTGGAGTTGCAGGCCAAACAGATGGCCATTCTGACCAGCGCCGCGCGCCTGCTGAAGCCGGGCGGCCGCTTGGTCTACGCCACCTGTAGCCTGCTCGAAAGCGAGAACGAAGCCATCGCTCAAGCCTTCACCGAGGCCAACAGCCGGGAGTTCACGGTGCTGCCTGCCCGCGAGGCGTTGGAAAAAGCCCACGCAGGCCGGGTGGAGGAGCTGGTGCAGGGCGACTACCTGCGCCTGTGGCCGCACCGCCATGGCACAGATGCCTTCTTCGCGGCAGCCTGGGTGCGTCGCTGAACCTGCTTGCGCGTTGATCTGTCTCAAGCGCGCCCACTTTGTGGGCGCAATGGCCCCTGGGTGCACAGGATTGGATGGGGCGATTTTCACCATCCGCCACTACAATCAGCGACCCCGCCCGTTCATGGTGGGCTGAAAGCTGCTACATGAATGTTCTGATTTCGATCCGCGATGCCTTGGTTCAGTGGTTGGCCCATGGCCTGCTGGAGGCATCTTGGTGGCAAGTGGTCGCCATCACCTTGGTGATGACCCACTTCACGATTCTGGGCGTGACCCTGTTTTTGCACCGTTCGCAAGCGCACCGTTCGGTGGAGCTCGGCCCCATCCCGGCGCACTTCCTGCGCTTCTGGTTGTGGCTGACCACCGGCATGGTGACGAAAGAATTCGTGGCCGTGCACCGCAAGCACCACGCCAAGTGCGAAACCGAAGAAGACCCGCACAGCCCGCAAACGCGCGGTCTCAAGGCCTTGCTGCTGACCGGCGTGGAGCTGTACCGCACCGAAGCCAAGAACCAGGAAACGCTGGACAAGTACGGCCGCAACACGCCGGACGACTGGATCGAGCGCAACCTCTACACCCGCTACAGCTGGCAAGGTGTGGGTCTGATGATGGTCATCAATTTGTCGCTCTTCGGCGCCATCGGCCTGACCGTGTGGGCGATCCAGATGGCTTGGATTCCCGTGTGGGCCACCGGTGTGATCAACGGCATTGGCCACTATTGGGGCTACCGCAACTTCGAGGCCGCTGACGCATCGACCAATGTGTCGCCCTGGGGCATCCTGATTGGCGGCGAAGAGCTGCACAACAACCACCACACCTACCCGACCTCGGCCAAGTTCTCGGTCAAGCCGTTCGAGTTCGACATTGGCTGGGGTTACCTGCGTGCCTTCGAGATGCTCGGCTGGGCCAAGATCCGCAAGACTGCACCGCAGTTGAAGCTGGGTCCGGTCAAGGCCGTGGCCGACTCGCACACGCTCGAAGCCATCATCGCCAACCGCTACGAGGTGATGGCCAATTACGCCAACAGCCTGCGTGGTGCGTGTGCTGCTGAGCTGGCTCGCCTGAAGGCCGAAGGGGTGGAGAACTCGGCCAAGTGGCGCCAGATGCGCATGGCCAAGCGCTGGCTGCACCGCGATGCCGAGCACATCCCGGCCGACGTGCAAGCCGATGTGGCCAAGGCCTGCGCAGAGTCGCCCAACCTGGCCAAGCTGGTCACCATGCGCGAAGAACTGCGCGCGCTCTGGACCCGCACCAACGTGTCGGCCGAGCAGCTGGTGGTCGATTTGCAGACCTGGTGCAAGAAGGCTGAAGACAGTGGCAATGCTGCGCTGCGTGACTTCGCGCTGACGCTGCGCGCCGCCAAGGCCTGATCGTCACACCTGTCATTGCCCGCCTCTGCGGAGGCTGCTACACAGAGAGCGCCCCGAGGGGCGCTTTTTTCATGGGCGCTCCGCGCGCCCAGGTGTGGTGGGCTGGGCTGCCGGGGTTGCCTGTGTGCCACCTTTGCGGTGGTGATGGAGGCGGTCCGGGCAGGCACGGGGTGGTGAACAAGCAAGGCAAGGCACAAGGCAAGGCAAGGGGGGGGCGCGCACATGCCGCCACCACGCCATCCATCATGCGTGTGGCAAGAAGTTGTGCGACCACCTTTGGGTGGGGCTTTCTGTGCGCAGAGAGTCTCCAGGTGGACTGCGGCTGGCGTGCCGGGCTGGAGCCCACTCAGGGGGTGATCCCTCTGGCCATGAATGAAAAAACCCGCCGAGCTTGCGCTGGGCGGGTTCTTTGATGCAGAGATTCAAACGGCGCCGATCAGCGCAGCTTGGTTTCCTTGTACATCACGTGCTTGCGTGCCTTCGGGTCGAACTTCATCAGTTCGATCTTTTCGGGCGTGGTCTTCTTGTTCTTGTCGGTCGTGTAGAAATGACCGGTGCCGGCAGAAGATTCCAGCTTGATTTTTTCGCGTCCACCTTTGGCCATGATTCAGCTCCTGATCAGAGTTCGCCTTTGGCACGCAGGTCGGCCACGACCTGCTCGATGCCCACCTTGTCGATCAGGCGCAATGCGGCATTCGAAATGCGCAGACGCACCCAGCGGTTCTCGGTTTCGAGCCAGAAACGACGGTACTGCAGGTTCGGCAGGAAGCGACGCTTCGTTTTGTTGTTGGCGTGGGAAACATTGTTTCCCACCATCGGGCGCTTACCCGTGACTTGACAGACGCGTGCCATGACGCTTCTCCGTTTGAATCTGATCTCAGCAGTGGCGCCCCGTGCATGGCCGCAGGCAGCGTTTTGGCGCTGCAGCAGCCCTGGTGGGCGCACTTCAAAGAGTTGAAGGTTGGAAGGTTTGTTTTTTGCTGAAGTTGCCTTCAGAAAAGACAAGCCGATTTCGGCAAAGACCGCGAGTATAGCGGGTTTTCTGTGGGCAGCCAAGGGGCCGCCCACATTGGGCTCACTGTTCGAGGAAGCGCTGGGCGTCGAGCGCGGCCATGCAGCCCGTGCCGGCGCTGGTGATGGCTTGGCGGTAGATGTGGTCCTGCACATCGCCGGCCGCGAACACACCGGGCACGCTCGTCATGGTGGCAAAACCATTGAGTCCGCTGCGCGTCACGATGTAGCCGTCCTTGAGGTCGACCTGGCCCTTGAAGATGTCGGTGTTGGGTTGGTGGCCGATGGCGATGAAGCAGCCCTTCACGTCGAGCGTGGAGGTGCTGTTGTTCTCGGTGCTTTTGAGGCGCACGCCCGTCACGCCGCTGGCGTCGCCCAGCACCTCGTCCAGGGTCTGGAAGGTGTGCAGCACCATCTTGCCGGCGGCGACTTTGTCGTTGAGCTTGTCGACCAAAATGGGCTCGGCCCGGAACTTGTCGCGGCGGTGGATCAGGTGCACCTTGTTGGCGATGTTGGAGAGGTACAGCGCCTCTTCGACGGCGGTGTTGCCGCCGCCCACCACACACACCTCTTGGTCGCGGTAGAAAAAGCCATCGCAGGTGGCGCAGCCGCTGACGCCGCGACCCATGAAGGCTTCTTCAGACGGCAGGCCCAGGTATTTGGCGCTGGCGCCGGTGGCGATGATCAGGGCGTCGCAGGTGTAGGTGCCCGAATCGCCGGTGAGTGTGAACGGGCGCTTGGAAAAATCAACCGTGTGAATGTGGTCGAACACCATTTGCGTGTTGAAGCGTTCGGCGTGCTGCTGAAAGCGCTGCATCAGTTCTGGCCCCTGCACACCCATCACATCTGCCGGCCAGTTGTCAACTTCGGTGGTCGTCATCAGTTGGCCGCCCTGGGCAATACCGGTGATCAGCATCGGCTTGAGGTTGGCGCGTGCGGCGTAGATGGCGGCGCTGTAGCCGGCCGGGCCGGAGCCGAGGATCAGAACCTGTGCGTGCTGGGTGGCTTGTGTCATGGCTTCGGGTAGAGTTGTGGAAGACAGATTGGATGGCAATCAGGGCGGGAGGGCGGTGTTTTTTGTTACCGCTGGTCCCGAAATGCCTGCCAAGCTGTCATTGTAGGAAACGCCTTCAAGCGTTGATCTGATCCGTTACACATAACCACAACAGGACCGATCCATGGCCATGCTTTCCAACTTGGACTTGATCCGGCGCGTACCGCTGTTTTCCATGCTCACCAATGAGCAAGCGCAGGGCATTGCGGACGCCATCGTCAAGCGCCGATTCCGACGCGGCGAAATCATCGTCGAGCAGGGGCGAAAGTCCAACGCGCTGTTCATTTTGCTGACCGGCCGGGCGCGTGTCCTGTCGGCCGATGTGCGTGGCCGTGAGGTGATTTTGGCGGTGCTGCAGCCGGGTGACTATGTGGGCGAAATGAGCCTGATCGACAATGAACCGCATTCGGCGACCGTTCGCGCCGAGGTGCAAACCGACATGTTGATCCTCGGTCGCGCGGAATTTGCACGCTGTTTGCCTGAAAATTCGAGCCTGTCCTACGCCATCATGCGCGGCCTCGTGCAGCGCCTGCGCAACGCTGATCGCCAGATCGAATCGCTGGCCTTGTTGGATGTGTATGGGCGCGTTGCCCGCACGCTGCTTGACATGGCCGAAGACGTGGGTGGTCAGCAAATGATTCGCGGCAAGGTGTCGCGCCAAGACCTGGCCAAGGTCGTGGGCGCCTCGCGCGAAATGGTCAGCCGCGTGATGAAAGACCTGGAAGAGCGCGGCATTGTGGAGACACAAGAAAACGGCTCGGTGCTGATCAAGAACGGCCTGGGTTGAGCGGCGCCGCAGCCGCCGCGACGGTGGCTGCGGGCTGCGAATCAGCCACAATCTGCGGATGACGTTTCCGCTGGGTTCTCTCCGCGCCGATCCAGGCGCGTCTACTGCCGTCAACCATGCGGCTGCGCCCTCCTTGGGCGCCACCTACACCCGCCATAACGGCCCTGCGGTGCAGCGCGCTGCGCCGCCGCCTGAGCCCATGCCGGCATGGCGTGCGCAGCTGGGTGTGCTGCTGGGCGGCGTGTTGTGGCTGCTGGCCTTGCTGGCCTTGGGGTCGCACAACGCGCAAGATGCTGCGTTCTCCACCTCCGGCAGCGCTGCGCTGCCCCTCAACAAGGTGGGCGCGCTGGGCGCGTGGTTCTCGGACATGGGTTATTACCTCTTCGGCTTCTCCATTTGGTGGGCGATGGCGGTCAGCCTGCGTGCTTGGTTGAGTGCGCTGGCCCATGCCTTGCGCGGCCCCGATGCGGCGCCCGAACCCGAGCCACTGCCGCGTGCGCGCTGGGTGTTTTGGCTCGGCCTGGCCCTGTTGTTGGCCGCCAGCACCTCGCTCGAATGGACGCGGCTGTACCAGTGGGAAGGCCGCTTGCCCGGTGCCCATGCCGGCGGCGTGCTCGGCTACACGCTGGGCCAACTGAGCATGCGCTGGCTGGGCTTTTCGGGGTCGGGCGTGCTGTGGATTGCGGCGCTGATTGCGGGCTTGGCGCTGGCATTTCGCTTTTCGTGGATGCGCGCGGCCGAGCGCATTGGCGAGCGTGTGGAGTCGCTGCGCGAGCGCCGTGTGGAGCGCATTGAGCGCGAGCAGGACATTCGCTTGGGCGAACAGGCTCAGCGCGAGCGCGAGCAGGTGGTGGAGGTGGAGCAGCAGTTGCAAGAGGTGCACGAGCCCATCCTGATCGAGACCCCGGTGGTCGAGGTGCCGCAAAGCACCCGGGTGGTGAAAGAGCGCCAGAAGCCGCTGTTCACCGACCCCACCGACACCAAGCTGCCGCAGGTCGACTTGCTGGACGCCGCTCCGGGCCGCCAGGAGACGGTGCCACCCGAGACGCTGGAGATGACCTCGCGGCTGATCGAGAAAAAGCTCAAGGACTTTGGCGTGGAAGTGCGTGTGGTCGCGGCCTCACCCGGCCCGGTGATCACGCGCTATGAGATCGAGCCCGCGGTCGGCGTGAAGGGCTCGCAGGTGCTCAACCTGGCCAAAGACCTGGCGCGCTCGCTCTCGCTGGTCAGCATCCGCGTGGTGGAAACCATTCCGGGCAAAACCACCATGGCGCTGGAGTTGCCCAACGCCAAGCGTCAGACCATCCGCTTGTCGGAGATTTTGGGCTCGCAGGTGTATGCCGATGCGTCCTCGCAGCTCACCATGGGCTTGGGCAAAGATATCGTCGGCGCGCCTGTGGTGGCCGACCTCGCCAAGATGCCGCACTGCCTGGTGGCCGGCACCACCGGTTCGGGCAAATCGGTGGGCATCAACGCGATGATCTTGAGCCTGCTCTACAAGGCCGAAGCGCGCGACATCCGACTGATCTTGATCGACCCGAAGATGCTGGAAATGAGCGTCTACGAGGGCATTCCGCACCTGCTGTGCCCAGTGGTGACCGACATGAAGCAGGCCAGCAACGCGCTCACCTGGGCCGTGGGCGAGATGGAGCGCCGCTACAAGCTGATGAGCAAGATGGGCGTGCGCAACCTCGCCGGCTACAACAAGAAGATCGACGACGCGGTGGCCAAAGGCGAGTCCATTCCCAACCCCTTCAGCCTCACGCCTGAGCTGCCCGAGCCGCTGGACCGCCTGCCCTTTGTGGTGATCGTGATCGACGAACTGGCCGACCTGATGATGGTGGTGGGCAAGAAGATTGAAGAGCTGATCGCCCGCTTGGCGCAAAAAGCGCGCGCCGCCGGCATCCACCTGATTTTGGCCACCCAGCGCCCGAGCGTGGACGTGATCACCGGCCTGATCAAGGCCAACATTCCGACCCGTTTGAGCTTCCAGGTCAGCAGCAAGATCGACAGCCGAACCATCCTCGACCAGATGGGTGCCGAGGCCCTGCTGGGCATGGGCGACATGCTCTACATGGCCAGCGGCACGGGCCTGCCAGTGCGCGTACACGGCGCGTTTTGCTCCGACGAGGAGGTGCACCGCGTGGTCAGCTACATCAAGAGCCAGGGTGAGCCCAACTACATTGAAGGCATTTTGGAGGGCGGCACGCTGGACGGCGACGGCGAGCTGTCGACCGCCGACATGCCCGGCGGTGGCGGCGGTGAAAACGACCCCATGTACGACCAGGCCGTGGGCGTGGTGCTGCAGCACCGGCGTGCGTCGATCTCGCTGGTGCAGCGCCACCTGCGCATTGGCTACAACCGTGCGGCGCGGCTGCTGGAACAAATGGAGAAATCCGGGCTCGTATCTGCACTGTCCAACAATGGCAACCGCGACCTGCTCGTGCCGCCCCGCGCCGAATGATGACCCCACGTCACGCCCTGATCTCGCTCGCCCTGGCCGCCGCGGCTTGCGCCGCCCATGCCGACACGGTGGCCACACTCAAGGCCTTTGTGGCCGAGGTGAAAACCGGCCAAGCCAGCTTCAACCAAACCGTGACCGCCCCCGATGGCGTGAAGAAAAAGACCTCGCGCGGCACCTTTGAGTTTTCGCGCCCCAACCGCTTTCGCTTCAACTACACGCAGCCGTTTGAGCAGCAGATCGTCAGCGACGGGCAGAAGGTTTGGATCTTCGATGCCGACCTGAACCAAGCCAGCGTGCGCCCCTTCAGTCAGGCCATGGGCGCCACGCCGGCAGCGCTGCTCGCGGGCGGCTCGCTCACGCCAGAATTTGAGTTGAGTAACCTGCCCGCGCGCGATGGCCTGGAGTGGGCGCAAGCGCTGCCGCGTAACAAGGAGGGCGGTTTTCAGTCGCTGAAGATCGGTTTCAAAGGCAAGGATCTGGCCGCGGTCGAAATTCTGGATGCCTTCGGTCAGCGCTCGCTGTTGCAGTTCAGTCAGCTCGTTGCCAATGGTCTGGTGCCCGATGCCAACTTCCGCTTTGTGCTGCCCAAGGGCGCTGACCTGATCACGCAGTGAGCGCGCCCACGCATGGCTGATTTGTTTTCGCACGACCCCATTGCGCCCTTGGCCGAGGCCCTGCGCCCGCGCACGCTCGACGAGGTGGTGGGGCAATCGCACCTGCTGGGCGAGGGCAAGCCACTGCGGCTGGCATTTCAGTCGGGCAAGCCGCATTCGATGATTTTTTGGGGCCCGCCCGGTGTGGGTAAAACCACCTTGGCGCGGCTCACCGCCCACGCCTTTGAGTGCGAGTTCATTGCGCTCTCGGCCGTGTTTTCGGGCGTCAAAGACATCCGCACGGCCATGGAGCAGGCGCAGCAATATCTGTCGCAGGGCAGGCACACGATTCTGTTTGTCGACGAGATCCACCGCTTCAACAAGTCGCAGCAAGACGCCTTGCTGCCGCATGTGGAATCGGGCCTGTTCACCTTCATTGGTGCCACCACCGAGAACCCGTCGTTCGAGGTCAACTCGGCCCTGTTGTCGCGGGCGCAGGTGTATGTGCTCAAGTCGCTGAGCGACGACGAGCTGCGGCAACTGCTGACCCGCGCGCAGTCGCAGGCCTTGGGCCATTTGGCCTTTGACGAGGCGGCTGTGGACACGCTGGTGGGGTACGCCGATGGCGATGCGCGGCGGTTTTTGAACCTGCTGGAGCAGTCGCAAACCGCGGCGGGTGCGGCCGGTGTGGCCAAGATCACGGCCGAGTTCTTGAGCAACGCGCTGAGCCTCAACGCGCGCCGGTTCGACAAAGGCGGCGACAACTTCTACGACCAGATCTCGGCGCTGCACAAATCAGTGCGCGGCTCCAACCCCGATGCGGCGCTCTATTGGCTCAGCCGCATGCTGGATGGCGGTGCCGACGCGCGCTACCTCTCGCGCCGCATCGTGCGCATGGCCTGGGAAGACATCGGCCTGGCCGACCCGCGCGCCATGCAAATCGCCAACGACGCGGCGCTCACGTTCGAGCGCCTGGGCAGCCCCGAGGGCGAGCTGGCGCTGGGCCAAGCGGTGATCTACCTCGCCATCGCCGCCAAGAGCAACGCCGGCTACACCGCCTACAACCAGGCCCGGGCGTTTGTGAAGCAGGACAAAAGCCGCGAGGTGCCGGTGCACCTGCGCAACGCCCCGACGCGGTTGATGAAAGAGCTGGGCCACGGCCACGACTACCGTTACGCCCATGATGAGCCCCACGCCTACGCGGCGGGTGAAAGCTATTTGCCCGATGGCATGCCCGAGCCGGGCTGGTACCTGCCCGTGCCGCGCGGCTTGGAGGCCAAGATTGGCGAGAAGCTGGCCTTTTTGCGCCGGCTCGACGACGCGGCCTCGGGCGAAGGCGATTCCTCGGCCTGACAGGGTTGGCGCCGGGCCAGACTGGCGCCGACGAAAATTCAGGTTTTCTCGTCAATGTCCGCTGGGTTGCTGGTCTATCTGGCTTTGACTGCGCATTTGTGGTGCCTCAGGGCACTTGAGTAGTGCATTTGCGCGATGGCGGTGCGCGCTGGCGCTGGCGCGTGCTGGCGGATGGCCGGACGAGTCTGGTGTGGGCGCGAACGGAATGCCGTCTGTAACAAATGCCAACCCGCTGTGGCGGGTCGACAAAAAAATGCGTTCGCCCCGAAAAGAAATGAATTGCGCCGTCTTGGCGCAGCGTCGAACAAAAAGCGGTGAACTGGGCTATCTGCAGATAGCCAGACGTTTTTTCAGGGGGTTTGTCCGAACTTCTCTCTTCCCCGCTCGCCCCTAAAATCCGTCCCACTCTTCGGCTCGACTTGTTTCAAGCCCGCCCCGCTCAGCAGGGCGGGCTTCTTGCTAATAGAGACCGGACCGACCGGCACCAGCACCCCTGGCGCCGGTCAACAAGGCCCGCCGCACCCCGGCGGGCAGGACGCAATCACTCAGGAGAGTCCCGGATGGACACCTTTATTCAACAGATCATCAATGGTCTGGTGCTCGGCAGCATGTATGCGCTGGTGGCACTGGGCTACACGATGGTCTACGGCATCATCAACCTCATCAACTTCGCCCACGGCGAGGTGCTGATGGTGGGCGCCTTGGTGAGTTGGACCGTGGTGTCGGCCTTGGCCGGCTCTGGCTTGCCGGGTTGGGCGCTGATGCTGATCTCCCTGATCGCGGCCATCGTCGTGTGCTCGGCGCTCAACTTCGCCATCGAGAAGATCGCCTACCGCCCATTGCGCACCGCACCGCGCCTGGCCCCGCTGATCACCGCCATGGGCATGAGCTTGCTGCTGCAAACCCTGGCCATGATCATCTGGAAGCCGACCATCAAGTCGTACCCGATCTTGTTGCCGAGTGAGCCCATTGAGGTGTTTGGTGCCGTGATCAACACGGTGCAAATCTTGATTCTGGTGATTACCGCGCTGACCCTGGCCGGCCTGATGTACCTGGTGAACTACACCAAGCTCGGCCGCGCGATGCGTGCAACGGCTGAGAACCCCCGCGTGGCCAGCCTGATGGGCGTGAAGCCCGACCTGGTGATCTCGGCCACCTTCGTCATTGGCGCCGCGCTGGCCGCTTTGGCGGGCGTGATGTGGGCCGCCAACTACGGCTCGGCCTCGCACACCATGGGCTTCTTGCCGGGCCTCAAGGCCTTCACGGCGGCGGTTTTCGGTGGCATTGGCAACCTGGGTGGCGCGATGGTGGGCGGCGTGTTGCTGGGCCTGATTGAAGCGCTGGGGGCGGGCTACATCGGCCAGTTGACCGGCGGCGTGCTGGGCAGCAACTACCAAGACATTTTTGCCTTCATCGTGCTGATTCTCGTGCTGACCCTGCGCCCCTCGGGCTTGCTGGGCGAGCGCGTGGCCGACCGCGCTTGAGGAGCTGAACACCATGAAGAACAACAAATTCACTTACGTGATCTTCGCCATCGGCCTGCTGCTGTTGCCCATGTTCGCGGCCCAGTTTGGCAACGCCTGGGTGCGCATCATCGACATCGCGCTGCTCTATGTGCTGCTGGCGCTGGGCTTGAACGTGGTGGTGGGCTATGCCGGTCTGCTCGACCTGGGTTACGTCGCCTTCTACGCGGTGGGCTCCTACCTGTTTGGCCTGTTGGCCAGCGGGCACCTCACGTCCACCTTCCCGGCCATCGCGGCCATGTTCCCGGAGGGCTTGCACGCGCCGATCTGGCTCGTCATCCCGCTGGGTGCCGCCGTGGCCGGCTTGGCGGGCGTGATGCTGGGTGCGCCCACCTTGCGTTTGCGCGGCGACTACCTCGCCATCGTCACGCTGGGTTTCGGTGAAATCATCCGCGTGTTCCTCAACAACCTGGACCAACCGGTCAACATCACCAACGGTCCCAAAGGCATCGGCCCCATCGACTCGATGAAGCTGTTTGGCTACGACTTCGGTCAGAAACACACCATCTTGGGCGTTGAGATCCCCACCGTCACCAACTACTACTACCTGTTTTTGGCGCTGGTGATCGCCAGCGTGGTGATCTGCTACCGCCTGGAGCGCAGCCGCATCGGCCGCGCCTGGATGGCCATCCGCGAAGACGAGATCGCCGCCAAGGCCATGGGCATCAACACCCGCAACATGAAGCTGCTGGCCTTCGGCATGGGTGCCAGCTTTGGCGGTGTGGCCGGCGTGATGTTCTCCACCTACCAATCGTTCGTCACCCCGGAGGCCTTCAGCCTGCAAGAGTCGGTGATGATCGTGGCGATGGTGGTGCTGGGCGGCATTGGCCACATCCCGGGCGTGATCGTGGGCGCGGTGCTGCTCGCCGCCTTGCCCGAGGTGCTGCGTTACGTGGCCGGTCCGCTGCAACAGCTCACCGATGGCCGCCTCGATGCGTCCATCCTGCGCCAACTGCTGATCGCCCTGGCCATGATCGTCGTGATGCTGCTGCGCCCGCGCGGCCTGTGGCCCTCGCCGGAGCACGGCAAGGCCGCCCCCAAGCCCGTCAGCCCCCAATGAGCAAGGACACCACCTCCATGACCGACATCGTTCTCAAGGTCACGTCCGTCTCCAAGCGCTTCGGCGGCTTGCAGGCGCTGTCGGACGTTGGCATGACCATTCGCAAAGGCCAGGTCTATGGCCTGATCGGCCCCAACGGCGCCGGCAAAACCACCTTCTTCAACGTCATCACCGGCCTCTACACGCCCGATGGCGGCACCTTTGAGCTGGGCGGCGCGCCCTACCAGCCCACGGCTGTGCACGAAGTGGCCAAGGCGGGCATCGCCCGCACCTTCCAGAACATCCGTTTGTTCTCCGAGATGACCGCGCTCGAAAACGTGATGGTCGGCCGCCATGTGCGCTCCAACTCCGGCCTCATCGGCGCGGTGTTCCGCACCGCCGGCTTCAAGGCCGAGGAAGCCGCCATTGCCCAGCGCGCGCAAGAGCTGCTCGACTACGTGGGCATCGGCAACTACGCCGATTTCAAAGCCCGCACGCTGAGCTACGGCGACCAGCGCCGCCTGGAAATCGCTCGCGCGCTGGCCACCGATCCCAAGCTGATCGCGCTCGACGAGCCCGCCGCCGGCATGAACGCGACCGAAAAAATCGTGCTGCGCGAGCTGATCGACCGCATCCGCAACGACGGCCGCACCATCTTGCTGATCGAACATGATGTGAAGCTGGTGATGGGCCTGTGCGACCGCCTGACGGTGCTCGACTACGGCAAACAAATTGCCGAAGGCACGCCGGCCGAAGTGCAGAAGAACGAACGCGTGATCGAGGCCTACCTCGGCACGCAGACCGCGCACTGAGCCGCCCCCGCACCCCCGAAAGAAGCACATGGCAAACAACACATTGCTCAAGGTCAGCGGCCTGAAGGTCGCTTACGGCGGCATCCAGGCCGTCAAGGGCGTCAGCTTTGAAGTCCGCGAAGGCGAGCTGGTCAGCCTGATCGGTGCCAACGGCGCCGGCAAGACCACCACCTTGAAGGCCGTCACCGGCCTGCTGGCACCCGCTGCTGGCGACATCGAGTACCTCGGCAAGTCCATCAAGGGCCAAGGCCCCTGGGACCTGGTGAAACAAGGCCTGGTGATGGTGCCCGAAGGTCGTGGCACCTTCACCCGCATGACCATCACCGAAAACCTGCAGATGGGCGCCTTCATCCGCAACGATTCGGAGATCGAGGCCGACATCGACAAGGTGTTCGCCATCTTCCCGCGCCTCAAGGAACGCCGCGCCCAGTTGGCCGGCACCATGAGCGGCGGCGAGCAGCAGATGCTGGCCATGGGCCGCGCGCTGATGGCGCGCCCCAAGGTGCTGCTGCTCGACGAGCCGTCGATGGGCCTGTCGCCCATCATGGTCGACAAGATCTTCGAGGTCATCGCCGACATCCACAGCCGTGGCACCACCATCTTGCTGGTGGAGCAAAACGCCAGCCGCGCGCTCGGCCTGGCCAACCGCGGCTACGTGATGGACTCCGGCGAAGTGACGATGACGGGCGACGCCAAGGCGCTGCTCAACGACCCGAAAGTGCGCGCCGCCTATCTGGGCGAGTGAGGGCGCGGCCGCGAGGCGCAGCGCGAGCTCGTGCGGGCTCAGGCCTGTGAAAAAGGCGATCCTTCGAGGTCGCTTTTTTTGTTGATGCGGGTGACGTTTTTGGGGGCGGAGCACATTGCCGCCTTTGGCCTGAGGCGTCTTCTCGTTCGAAGGTTCCTCGTCGTCCCCCGGTCGCTGCACACACCGCGGCATGCGTCGTCGTGGCCTGCCACGACTGGTTCAGGGAGCGCTGTGCCGCAATCGCTTTGCGCAGGGGGGGGGGCGGCCGCAGGCCGGCGGAGGACGCGGTGCAAAGCGAATGCGGCACGGCGCTTCTCGCGCACCAGCCTCAGCATGAGGTTTGCCTCCATGCCGAGAACCGAACTTCCCGGCCATGGAGAACTTGTGCGTTGGCGCGCCAGCCCGTGTCAGACCTTGGCCCGGTCGGCTTCGCTCACAAACGAGTCCGCAAAGAAGGCATCCGCTGGCAGCGCGCACTGCGCCACGAAGTCGCGCTGGGCCGATTCGACGACGATCGGCGCGCCGCAGGCATACACCTCGTGGCCGCTCAGGTCGGGCAGGTCGGCCATCACGGCGTGGTGGACAAAGCCGGTGCGGCCAGCCCACGCATCGGCCGTCAGCGGCTCGCTCAACACGGGCACATAACTCAGCCACGGCAGGCGCGCCGCGGCGGCTTCGCACCAATCGTGCAGGTACAGATCGGCCCGCGCACGCGCGCCCCAGTACAGCACCGTGGGGCGACTGATGCCTTTGTGTTCCATGTGTTCGATCAGCGCCTTCAGCGGCGCCAGGCCGGTGCCGCTGCCGAGCATGACGATCGGGCGTTCGGTGTCGGTGCGCAAGAAGAAGCTGCCAAACGGGCCTTCGATGCGCAGGATGTCGCGCTCCTTCATGGTGCCAAACACGGTGTCGGTGAACAGCCCGCCGGGCATGTGGCGCAGGTGCAGCTCGATCCCGGGTTGGCCGGTGCCCAGCACCTCGGACACGCGGTGCGGCGCGTTGGCCATCGAGTAGCTGCGGCGGGCACCGTCGCGCAAGATGAACTCCACATACTGGCCCGCGTGGTACTGCATCGTGTCGTTGGCCGGCAGTTGCAGCAGCAGGCGCATCACATCGGGCGCCAAGCGCTCCAGTTGGGCCACGCGCGCGGGCATTTTGCGCACGGTGAACTCGCCGGCCCCGGCCACCGTGCGGGCTTCGATCACCACATCGGTTTGCGCGCTGGCGCAGCAGGTGAGGGTCCAGCCCGCGGCTTCTTCTTCAGCGCTCAGGGCCTTGGTTTGGTGGGCGCCGTGAATCACCCGGCCTTCGAGCAGCTTGCATTTGCAGGAGCTGCAGGCGCCGTCTTTGCAGCCATAGGGCAGGCCAATGCCTTGTCGGATGGCAGCCGACAAAATGGGCTCATCGCGGTCGACCACAAAACTGCGGCCACTGGGCTGAACGGTGACGGTGAAGGACATGGCGGGCGTGAGGGCTCGTAAACTGAGCCGCGATTTTGCCCGCTTGGCTCTGCTCGCGGCCGTCGTTTCTCAAGCCACGTCTTTCACATGCGCCACTTGCCTCGACTTTTTCGCCAACCCCGCCTGTTGATCGTGGGTTGCGGGGACGTGGGCCTGCGCGTGGCGCGGCTGCTGCGGGGGCGCTGGACGGTGAGCGCCCTCAGCGCCAGCCCCGAGCGTTGGCCACTGTTGCGCGCGGCTGGTGTGCGGCCTGTGCTCGGCAACCTGGACGACGCGGCCTCCTCGCTGGCCCGCATCGCTTCCTTGGCCGATGTGGTGCTGCATTTGGCGCCGCCGCCGGGGCAGGGCGAGGGCGACCCGCGCACCGCCCACCTGCTCGCTGCCTTGGCCCGTGGCGGGCGGGTGCGGCGCCTTGTTTATGGCAGCACCACGGGCGTGTATGGCGATTGCCAAGGTGCTTGGGTGGACGAGGTGCGTGCGGTGAACCCCGGCACCCCGCGTGGCCGCCGCAGGGTGGATGCCGAAGCGCAACTGCGCGCCTTGGGCCGCCGCAGTGGCGCGTGCGTGAGCGTGCTGCGCATTCCCGGCATTTACGCCGGCGACCGCCCCGGCGGCCACCCGCGTGAGCGGCTGGCGCGCGGCGCACCTGTGCTGCGCGCCACCGACGATGTGCACACCAACCACATCCACGCCGACGACCTCGCGCGCGCTTGCGTGGCGGCGCTCTACCGCGGCCGGCCGCAGCGGGTGGTGAATGTGTGCGACCACACCCAACTGCCCATGGGCGACTATTTCGATCTGGCGGCCGACCTGTGCGGCCTGCCGCGCCCGCCGCGCATCAGCCGGGCCGAGGCGCAAGTGCAGATGTCACCGATGCAGCTCAGCTTCATGAGCGAATCGCGCCGCATGCGCAACCAGCGATTGACGCAGGAGCTGAAGTTGCGCCTGCGTTACCCCACGGTGCACGAGGGCCTGCTGGCCTGATGCCGGCTCGCTCGCTCAGCGCCGCCCAAACGGCGGCTGGCCGCGCCAGTAGCGAATCATCAAGTAGCCGCCCAACATGCCGCCCAGGTGCGCAAAGTGGGCCACGCCTGCGCTGGTGCCGGTGACGCCGGTGTAGAGCTCGATGCCGCCGTAAACCATCACAAAGGTTTTGGCCTTCATGGGGATGGGCGGGAACAGCGGCACGATGATGCGGTTGGGGAACATCATGCCAAACGCCATCAGCAGGCCAAACAACCCGCCAGACGCGCCGATGGTGGGGTAGACCGAACCCGTGAGGCTGGTGACCAGCAATTGCGCCAAAGCGGCCGTGACGACGCTGGCGAAGTAGAAATGCAGGTAGCGCTTGGGGCCCCACATGCGCTCCAGCTCCGAGCCAAACATCCACAGGCCCATCATGTTGAACAGGATGTGGAAGAAGTCGCCGTGCAAAAAGGCATAGCTGACGATTTGCCAGGGGAAAAAGCCCTCGCCCACCGGCCACAAGGCCAGCAGGTTGGTGAACCACGGCCCCAGGAAGCTCTCGATGCAGAAGGCTGCGACATTGATCAGCAGCAGGGCCTGGGTGATGGGTGGCAACGGGGGCATGCGGTGTCCTGAAATTCCAGGCGCTGAGCGTACCCGCAAAGTTGCGATGGGCCGGTGACGGTCTCGCTGAAAGCCCTGCGCGGTCGTGGCATACTTGCGTCCTTCTCACCGTGCCTCGGTGGCGAAATTGGTAGACGCGTCGGACTCAAAATCCGAAGCCGAAAGGCGTGCCGGTTCGATTCCGGCCCGAGGCACCACCCCCCCCAGATTCCTGCACCACTGCGCCACGCGGACTTCACCCAGTCTCGCCGGCGCAGCCGCTGCGTTGTCGCTCAACGCGGCCGCTGTTGAATGGCCGTGCGCTGCTCGGCCTCTGCCCGCAGGCCGCGTACACCGCACCGCACGCGCGCGCGCCGCACTCAGCCGGCGCTCCGCCTCAGCCGCCATCGCCCGTCGCGCCCAGCGCCATCAATCGCCGCTATCCGGTCAGAGGAAAGGCGTCTTTCACCCCCAAGGGTCCGGCACGTAAGGTCCACGACTGTCCCATTCAAGGAGCAGTCCGTGAGCGTTCAAATCGCCGCGCGCATGAAGCGCATCAAGCCCTCGCCGAGCAGTTCGGCCACCGACCGCCTGGCCCAATTGCGTCGCGAGGGCCGTGACATCGTCAGCCTGCTCGTGGGCGAGCCCGACTTCGACACACCGGCGCACATCCGCCGCGCCGCCGTCGATGCGATCGAGCAGGGGCAGACCCGTTATACCCAGACCGCCGGCACGCTCGCGCTGCGCCAGGCCATCGTCGCCAAGCTCGACAAAGAGAATGGCCTGGGCTACCAGCCCGAGCAGGTGATCGTCACCGTGGGCGCCAAGCACGCCATCTTCAACGCCTTGTCGGTCAGCGTGGAAGCGGGCAACGAGGTGATCATCCCGGCGCCGTACTGGGTCTCGTACCCCGACATGGTGCTGGCCTGTGACGGCGAGCCCGTGATCGTGCCGTGCGAGGAGGCCGACGGCTTCTTGCTCACCCCCGAGGCGCTCGAAGCCGCCATCACGCCGGCCACCCGCTGGTTGGTCCTCAACTCGCCCAGTAACCCCACCGGTGCGGCCTATGACGCGGCCCGCTTGCGCGCACTGGCCGAGGTCTTGCTACGTCATCCACACGTGATGGTACTGACCGATGACATTTACGAGCACATCCGATTTGGCGCCAGCGACAACCCGCACATCGCTGCGGTGGAGCCGGCGCTGCTCGACCGCACGCTGGTGGTCAACGGCGTCTCGAAGACCTATGCGATGACGGGTTGGCGCATCGGTTATGCCGCGGGCCCGGCCGCACTGATCGCCGCCATGGACATGCTGCAGTCGCAGTCCACCAGCTGCGCCTCGTCGGTCAGCCAGGCCGCTGCCTTGGCCGCGCTGCGTGCCGACATGGACTTCCTGCCCGAGTGGGTGGCCACCTACCAAGCGCGTCGCGACCGCGCCGTGCAGTTGCTCAATGCGCTGCCGGGCCTGCGCTGCAGCGCCCCCGAGGGGGCGTTCTACCTGTATGTGCATTGCGGCGGGCTGATCGGCCGCCGCGGCGCAGCAGGGCAGGTGCTGCACACCGACCTCGATGTGGCGCTGTACTTCTTGGAGTCGGCTGGCGTGGCGGTTCTCGCCGGCACGTCGTATGGCCTGTCGCCCTATTTCCGCATCTCAATTGCCACCGGCATCGAGGTGATCGACGAGGCCTGCCGGCGCCTGGCTGTGGCCATCGCCCAGCTCACACCGTGAGCGCGCGTGCCAGGTATCAAGAACCTTGATGCCGTGAGCCCGAAGACCTCTTGGTCTTCTTGACGCGTGACTTCTACGATTCATTCAACCCCTTCTTCCCACCCTTGGAGCTCCCCCGATGACCGCTCGCCACATTGTTCGTCGCACCTTGCTCGGTGCCGCTGGTGCCCTGTTTTGTTTGGCCACCTCGGCCGGTGCCCAGGAGGCCTACAAGATCGGCCTGATCAGCCCTTTGAGCGGTGCCAACGCCCGCTACGGCGCGTTCGCCAACAAGGGCGCCAACCTGGCGGCCAAGGAGATCAACGCCGCCGGTGGGCTGCTGGGCAAGAAGCTCGAACTCGTCAGCGGCGACAGCCAATGTGTGCCGGCCGAAGGGGTATCGGCCGCCAAACGCATGATCAGTTTTGACAAGCTGCCGATCGTCATTGGCGACATCTGCAGCTCGGTCACGCTGGCCATTCAACCGCTGGCCGAAGAGGCTGGGGTGTTGCTGGTCAATGCGGCCTCGTCCAACCCGATGATCACCTACAAGGCCGGTGTGGGGGGCTACAAGTGGACCTTCCGCAACTACCCCACCGATGAAGGCCGCGCCGCCATCGTGCTGGAGCACGCGGTGGCGCACCGCAGCCTCAAGACCTTCGCCGTGCTGTCGGTGGACAGCGACTACGGCCGCGGTGCCATCAACTTCACCAAGAAGTACCTGCCGCGTTACCCCGAGGCCAAGATCCTGAGCGAGGACTACTACAAGGAGTCCGAGACCGACTTCCGCCCGGTGCTCAGCAAGATCCGCAATTCAGGCGCCCAGGCCATCGTCATGTATGGCCAGGCCGACACCACGCCGATCGTGGCGCGCCAGATGCTGGAGATGGGCCTGGCTGGCAAGGTGGTGCTGATGGGCAACGGCGAGTTCAACACCGCCAAAACCATTGCCGCCGCGCCGTCGGTGATGAACGGCTCCATCGAGGCCGCCGCTTGGCTGCCCGAGTGGACGAGCCCGCGCAGCCGCAAGTTTGTGGAGGACTACAAGAAGGCCTATGCCGGCGAGATGCCCAACAACCACGCCTACACGCACTGGGAAACCACGCACCTGGTGGCCGCGGCCATCAAGGCCGCCAACAGCCTGAAGCCCGAGGACGTGCGCAACGCGCTGGCCAAGATCAAGTACGACAGCGCCATGGGCCCGGTGACTTTTGACGACCACAACCAGGCCGTGCTGCCGATGGTGCTGCTGGAGGTGGCCGACGGCAAGCCCGTGATCAAGAACGCGCTGGCGGTCAAGGTCGACTACCCGAAATGAACGCCTGAGTTCCCGAGCAACATCATGGGTAACTTCATCTTCGAGCAAATCGTCAACGGCGTGATCACCGGCTCGATGTATGCGCTGGTGGCCGCGGGCATGACGATGATCTTCGGCGTGCTGCGGGCCATCAACTTCGCGCACGGCGAGTACTACATGCTCGGCACCTTCGCCGCTTGGCTGCTGATCTCCAAGCTCGACCTGCCCTACGCCGTGGCCATCATCGGCGGTGTGGCGATCGCGGCCTTGATCTCGGCCGTGATCGGGCGGCTGGTGATGCAGCGCCTGGTGGGTGCGCCGTTTCAGGCCGGCGTGCTCGCCACCATCGGCATCTCGCTGATCTTGCAGAACACCGTGATCCTCGCCTTTGGCGGCGGCTACAAGGTGTTCGAGGGCGGTTGGCTGGAGCCGGTGCAAGTGGCCGGCTTCGGCATGGCGCAGCAGCGCGTGGTGCTGGTGGTGGTGGCGCTGGCAGTGTTTGGCGGGCTGGAGTGGATGGTGCGCAAAACGCGCATGGGCAAGGCCATCCGCGCGGTGTCGCAAAACATCGAGTGCTGCCACGTCAACGGCATCGATGTCGACAAGGTGGTGCGCCGCACCTTCTTGCTCGGCACCGCCATCGCCGCGCTGTCCGGCATCCTCACCGCGCCCGTCAACGTCAGCGTCTATGGCGGCATGGGCGAGACCATCACGCTCAAGACCTTCGCGGTCATCGTCATGGGCGGCATGGGCAATGTGCGCGGCACGCTCTACGCCGGCCTCTTGCTCGGTGTGGTCGAGGCGCTGGTGGCCGGCCTGGTCGGTCTGCAGTACCGCGATTCGGTCGGCTTCGTCGCCTTGTTGCTGATGCTGATGCTGCGTCCCCATGGGCTGTTCAACCAGCGCGCCCGGTTCTGAAAGCACACATGTCCATCACCCTCGATACCCCCCACGCACTCAGCCCGCGGCTGCCTGCGGTCCGGTGGAGCCTGGCCGGTCTGGCCCTCGCTGCCCTGGCCCTGGCGCCGCTGGTGTTCGACAACTACTACCTGCACGCCTTGATCATCGCGATGATCTTCATGCTGCCGGCCCATGGCCTGAACCTGATCTTGGGCTACACCGGCATGCTCTCGCTGGCGCAGGGCGTGTTCTTTGGCCTCGGGGCCTATGCCTCGGCGCTGCTGTCGATGCACTTCGGCACGCCCTTCGTGTTCAACCTGATCGCCGCGGCGCTCATCACCGCACTGATCGCCTTGCCCCTGGGCATCCCGGCGCTGCGGCTGCGCACCACCTCGTTCGTGATGTGCACGCTCGGCTTCGTCGTGATCGCGCAGACGGTGGCCAAGAACTGGGTCGATCTGACCCGCGGCGACATGGGCCTGTCGGGCGTGGCGCGGCCCAAGCTGGGCTGGGGTGACAGCGCCATCGCCATCACCCAGATCCCGCAGTACTTCTACCTGATCTTGGTGGTGGCGCTGCTGGCCACGCTGGCCTTCGTGGCGCTGATCCGTTCACCGGCTGGGCGCGCCATGGTGGCCATCCGCGACAACGAGACGCTGGCCGAATCACTGGGCGTGCCGACCTGGTCGTACAAGCTGATCGTGTTCATGATCAGCGCCGCCTTTGCCGGCTTGGGCGGCAGCCTGTACGCGCACTACGAGACCGTGGTCAGCCCGCTGGTGTTCCAGATGTACTACTCCAACACCATCCTCATCATCGTGCTCGGCGGCGGTGTGGGGCGCGTGCCAGGCGTGATCATCGGCAGCTTCTTGTTCGTCGCCGTCACCGAAGCACTGCGCGTTGCGCCGGAGCTGCGCATGATCATCTACGGCTTCGTGCTGCTGACCTTGGTGTTCGTGTTTCCGCAGGGCCTGGCCCCGCTGGTGGAGCGCGGCACGCAGTGGCTCTCGCGCCGGGTGCACAAGGAGGAGCGCGCATGACCGCCACCTCCACCGCAACGGCCCCGGCCCAGCGCCCCGGCCCCATCCTGCAGGTGCAGGGCCTGAAGAAGAACTACGGCGGCGTGCCGGCTCTGCAGGGCGTCAACTTCGAGATCGCCCGCGGCGAGGTCTGCGGCCTGATCGGCCCCAACGGCTCGGGCAAGTCGACCTTGTTCGACTGCTGCACCGGCCTGCAACAGAGCGACGCCGGCCAGGTGCTGCTCAACGGCACCGACATCACCCGCTGGCCCATGCACCGCATTGCCCGCCAAGGGCGGCTGCTGCGCAGTTTTCAAAAGACCGTGGTGTTCCCCACCATGAACTCCGAAGAGAACCTGATCCTCGCGGGCCAGATGTCGCGCTTCCCGGGCATCGCCGCCACCTTCGCGATGGGCGCGGCCTCGCGGGCTCGCATCCAGGCGCTGCGTGAGCGGGCGCAGGAGCTGATCGAGCTCTCGGGCCTGGCGCGGGTGGCCCACCTGCCGGCGGGCAACATGTCGGGTGGGCAGCAAAAGCTGTTGCAGTTCGCGTCGATGTTGATGCCCGAGCCCGAACTGGTGCTGCTCGATGAACCCCTGGCCGGCATCAACCCGGTGCTGATCGAGCGGGTGATCGAGTGCATCCAGTCGGCCAACCAGCGCCTGGGCATCACCTTCTTGGTGATCGAGCACAACACCGATGTGCTGATGAACCTCAGCCACCGCGTGATCGTGCTGCACCAGGGTCAAAAACTCGCCGACGACACCCCCGAGGCGATCGTGCGCAACCCGCAAGTTGTGGAGGCCTATCTTGGCGGCTGAACTGAAGATCCAACACCTCAAGGCGGGCTACGGCCACCTCGACATCCTGCACGACGTGAGCCTGACCATCCGCCAAGGCGAGTTCGTCACGCTGCTGGGCCCCAACGGCGCGGGCAAGTCCACGCTGCTGAAAACCCTCTACGGCATGACCAGCTTCAAGGGCGGCTCGGTGAACTGGAAGGGCCGCGAGATCGGCGGCGCCCAACCCAAGCAGTTCCTGGCGCAAGGCTTTGGGTATGTGCCACAAGGCCGCTGCAACTTCCCCACCATGTCGGTGGACGAGAACCTGGAGATGGCCGCCTACACCCTCACCGATGGCGACATCGAGGGCGAGCGCCGCTACGTCTACGAGCTGTTCCCCATCCTGCACCAGCGCCGCAAGGAGTTCGCCGGGAACATGTCGGGCGGCGAGCAGCAGCTGCTCGAGATGGCGATGGCGGTGCTGCGCCGCCCCGAGATCTTGCTGGTCGACGAGCCCTCGGTGGGCCTGTCGCCGCAAGCCATCACCCTGGTGTTCAACGAACTCAAGCGCTTGCACCAGGGCGGCCGAACCATCTTGTTGGTGGAGCAGAACACCCGCAAGGCCATGGAGACCGCCGAGCGCGCGGTGGTCCTGCGGCTGGGCCAGGTGATCTGGGACAGCCCCACCGCAGCCCTCAGTCACGCCGACCTGGGTGAGCTCTTCATGACCGGCCACGTGCGCGACCACGACGCCGCCCACGCACAGCACGGCATCCATTAAGCCGAACCACTCCACGAGGATCACAGCATCATGAAATTGGCCTTCGACACCGGTGGCACCTTCACCGATTTCGCTTTCTCCGACGACGACGGATCGATTGTTTTGCACAAAGTGCTCAGCACCCCGGACGCCCCCGCGCGTGCCGTGTTGCAGGGCATTGACGAAATTCTGAGCAAGGTCCGCGGCGGCAGCACTGCGCGGGCCGGCGAAGGCGCACTGCAGATCTTGGGCGCCACCACGGTGGTGACCAACGCCGTGCTGGAGCGCAAAGGCGTGAACACCGCCTTCATCACCACCGATGGGTTTCAGGACATGCTGCGCATTCGCACCGAGGGGCGCTACGACCTCTACGACCTGCGCATCCAGTACCCCGAGCCACTGGTGTCGCGCGAGCGCTGCTTCGGCGTGGTCGAGCGCATCAGCGCCAATGGCGAGGTCATCACTGCGCTCGACGAAGAGGGCGTGCAAGCGATCGCCGCGCAGCTGCTGGCGCAGGGGGTGCAATCGGTGGCGGTGTGCCTGCTGCACGCCTACAAGTACCCGCAGCATGAGCTGCGCATCGGCCAGCTGCTGGCGCAGTTGGCGCCGGGCGTCTCGGTGTCGCTGTCGTCGGCGGTGTGCCCCGAGGTGCGCGAGTACGACCGCGCCTCCACCACCGTGGCCAACGCCTACACCCGGCCGATGATGGTGCAGCACGTGGACCACCTCGACCGCGAGCTGAAGGCGCGTGGCGTGCCCGGCCAGCTGCTGTGGATGACCTCCAGCGGCGGCGTGGTGCCCAGCTCTGCGGCCGCACGCACGCCGGTGCGCCTGATCGAATCGGGCCCGGCCGCAGGCGCCGTGGCTGCAGCGGGCTATGCCCGTGCGGTGGGCGAGCCCAGCGTGTTGTCGTTCGACATGGGCGGCACCACCGCCAAGCTGTGCCTGATCCCCGACGGCCAGCCGCAGATCGCCAACGAACTCGAAGTGGCCCGCCACGAACGCTTTCGCAAAGGCAGCGGCTTTCCGCTGAAGATTCAATCGATCCACATGATTGAGATTGGCGCCGGCGGCGGCAGCATTGCCGCGCGCACCAAGCTGGGCACGCTGCAGGTGGGGCCACGCAGCGCGGCGGCCGCGCCGGGGCCCGCGTGTTATGGCCGCGGCGGCACCGAACCCACCGTCACCGATGCCGACCTGTTGCTGGGCTACCTGAACGAAAACTCCTTCCTGGGTGGCGACTTTGCGCTCGACCGCAACGCCGCTGTGAGTGCCATGGCGCGCCTGGCCGATCAACTCGGCATCTCGGTCGACCGCTGCGCCTTCGGCATCCACGACATGGTCAACGAGAGCATGGCCGAGGCTGCGGCGATGCAGTCGACCGACAGCGGCGTTGACCCGCGCTCGCTGCCGCTGATCGCCTTTGGCGGCGCCGGCCCGGTGCATGCCTATGGGGTGGCCCGCAAGCTCGGCATCCGCAAGGTCATCTGCCCTTTGGGCGCAGGGGTCACCTCGGCCATTGGGCTGCTCGGCGCGCCGGTGGCGGCCGATCTGTCCACCAGCGCACCCATGGCGATCTCGCGCTGGGACGCTGGCGCCGTGCGCGGCGTGCTCGCCGGCCTGGCCGAGCAAGGTTGCGAGGTCGTGATGGCCAGTGGCGTCACGCGCGATGCGATCACGGTGACCTACACGGTGGACATGCGCCACGTGGGGCAGGGGCATGAAATCTCGGTGGCCTTGCCCCAAGGCGACCCGGGCGATCGCTCCTTTTTGGTGGCGCTGCAAGCGCGCTTCCACGAGGCCTACGTCAAGCTCTACGGCCGGCAGGTCTCGGGCACCGATGCCGAGGTCATCACCTGGCGCGCGCGCGCCAGCGGCCCCAAGGGTGAGGTCTCGGTGAGCAGCATGCGGGGCGAGGCCCAGGCCATTCGCAACCCGCGCAAAGGCAGCCGCCCGGTGTTTTTTGCCGAGGAAGGGCGCTTTGTCGACACCCCCGTGTACGACCACTACGCGCTCGCCCCCGGCGTGGCCGTGCAAGGCCCCGCCATCATCGAACAGCGCGAATCGACCGTGGTGGTGGGCCCCAACGCCAGCGCCTCGCTCGACGCGCAGTTCAACCTGATCATGCTCTTGAACTGAGGAACCGCCATGACCATCAAGAAGCCCGACTTCAACGACCCGATCACGCTGCAAGTGATGTGGGACCGCCTGGTGTTCATCGCCGACCAGGCCGACTCGGCCCTGGGCCGCACCGCGTTTTCGCCCATCGTGCGTGAGAACCACGACTACGTCACCGTGGTGCTCGACGCCAAGGGCCGCGCGCTGTCGCAGTGCACCTGGTCGATCCCGGTGTTCATCACCTCGCTGCCGATGGCCGCGCAAAACCACTTCCTGCCGGCCTTCCCGCCAGAGACCCTGGAAGAGGGCGATGTGCTGGCCACCAACGACCCCGTCATCGGCACCGGCCACCTGCCGGACATGGTGATGCTGACCCCCATCTTCCGCAAAGGCCAGATCGTGGCCTATGCGGGCAGCATTGCCCACTTGCCCGACATCGGCGGGCGCCCGCAGTCGCCCGACTCGACCGACATGTTCGAAGAGGGCATCCGCATCCCGATGCTCAAGCTCTACAAGGCCGGCCAACCCAACACCGATGTGTTTGCGGTGCTGGAGGCCAGCGTGCGCCTGCCGGCCGAGGTGCGCGGCGACATCCAGAGCATGGTGGCGGCCAACGAGGTGATGAGCCGCGAGCTCAGCCGCTTCATGGACGAGTACGGCATGGACGATGTCGAGGGCCTGGCCCACGCCATCCACAGCCGCTCCGAGGCGCACATGCGCCAAGCCATTGCCGCGTGGCCGCCCGGCAGCTACAAGGCCGAGGTGACCATCGATGGTTTTGAGAGCGATGTGAAGCTGTGCGTGGACGTGCAGGTGCGCGCCGATTCCATCCACGTCGACTTTGCCGGCACCTCGCCCGAGGTGGCGCGTGGCATCAACGTGGTGCCGCACTACCGCGTGGCCCACACCGTGTACGCGCTCAAGTGCCTGCTCGATCCCGACACGCCCAACAACGAGGGCTGCATGCTGCCCATCACCGATGAGGCGCCGCTGGGCTCCATCCTCAACCCGCACCCGCATGCAGCCGGGGCGGCGCGCAACCTGGTGGGGCATGTGATCCCGAGCCTGATCTTCCGCGCGCTGCAGCATGTGGTGCCCGATCGGGTCAAGGGCGACAGCGGCGGTGCGCCGATCTGGGGCGTCAACTGCCAGGGCCACACCGCCGATGGCCGCGCGTACGGCAGCGCGCAGAACTTCCACGGCGGGCAGGGCGGGCGCTCGACCATGGACGGGCTCGACACCTTGAGCTTCCCGTCCAACTGCAAGGTCACGCCGATCGAGATGTATGAGCTGGCCGTGCCCATCCTGACCGAACGCAAGGAGCTGATCCCCGATTCGGGCGGCCCCGGCAAGTACCGCGGCGGCCTGGGCCAGCGCGGCGTGCTGCGCAATGTGTCGGACCGGCCGATGAACATCTACCTCTCCACCGAGCGCGTGAAGCACCCGTGTTTTGGCGTGCTGGGCGGGCACGATGGCACGCGCGGTGCGGTGCGCCTGAACGGCGAAACGGTGTTCCCCAAAGGCAAGTTGACGCTGGCCCCGGGCGATCGCCTGGAGCTCGAATTGCCCGGCGGCGGCGGCTGGGGCAACCCGCTGGAGCGCCCGCGCGAGCTGGTGCACAACGACCTCCACCAAGGGCTGGTGAGTGAGCAGCAGGCGGCTGCGCTCTACGGCTGGACGGGGCAGTGAGCATGGTCGCAGCACTGCAAGGTCAGATCGCGCTGGTCACCGGCGGCGGCTCGGGCATTGGGCGCGCCACCGCCCTGCGCTTGGCGCAACACGGCGCCAGCGTGGTGGTCACGGGGCGCCGCCAAGCGCCGCTCGATGCGGTGGTGGCCGAGGTGCGCGCCGCAGGTGGCCAGGCCGTTGCCCGCACGGCCGACCTGCTCCAGCGCGACGAGCTGGTGGCGCTGGTGGGCTGGGTGGAACAGACACTCGGCGCCGTGGACATCTTGGTCAACAACGCGGGCGCTGCCAGCCGCGTGCGCAACATTTTGTGGGTGAATGCCGACGATTGGAACGACACGCTCGCGGTCAACCTGAACGCGGTGTACGTGCTGATTCAGGCCGCGCTGCCGGGCATGCTGGCGCGTGGCGGCGGCACGGTGGTCACGGTGTCGTCGCTGGCGGCGGTGCGGCCGGGCTTGCTGGGTGGGGCGCCCTATGGCGCGGCCAAGGCGGCGGTGAGCAACCTGATGACCTTCCTGCACGGCACCTTCCGCAACCAGAACATCCGCGCCACCACCATCCTGCCGGGCGAGGTCAACACGCCCATCATGGACACGCGCGTGCGCCCGCCCACGGCGCAAGAGCGCGAGCGCATGGTCGACCCCGATGACGTGGCGCAGGCCATTGCGCTGGTCTGCACGCTGCCCGCGCGCACCACCATCGAGCAGCTGATCATCAGCCCCACCTTCGCCCGCGACCAGGGCCCCGACACCGAGATCAGCCGCTGGACGGGCGCACCCGCCGCCTGGCCCGGCAAACCTTGAACCCGACGACACCCCCATGAGCCCCACACTGCAACAACGCCTTGCCAGCGACACCCCGGTGTTGATGGTCAACCCCAACCACATCTCGCCCACGCTGTGCGAAAAGCTCGTGCGCGCTGGCGCTGATTCGGTCTTCATCGACTGCGAGCACGGCCTGGCCGGCTTCGAGGACATCCACCACATGGGCAAGGCCGCACGCTACGCGGGCGGCTTTGGCATCGTGCGGCCGCAAAACCAGGAGCGCTCCACCCTCACGCGCTGCCTCAACGCGGGCGCCGATGGCTTGATGGTGCCGCTGATCCACACCGCCGAGATCGCCCGCGAGGTGGTGCACCACTTCCGCTATGCCGTGCCCGACGAGCACGGCAAGCGCCTGCTGATCGGCATGGTGGAGTCGGTGGAGGCGGTGAGCAACCTTGATGCGATTTTGGCGGTCGAGGGCATCGATGTGTTCTTCGTCGGGCCGGGTGATCTGTCGCAGTCGATGGGCTATTCGCCGAATGTGCCTGCGGGCGGGCGGCGCGCGCAGGCCGTGCTCGATGTGGTCGACAGCACCTTGCGGCGCATCCGCGCAGCCGGCAAGTTCGCAGGCACGCTGGCCGTCAAGCACGACGTGGGGCACCTGGTGGCCCAAGGCGCGCAGCTGATTTATTACCACGCTGACCCGTTCGTGGTGGACGGCGTGTCGGCCATGCGGGAGTCCGCGATGGTGGCGGCCTGAGGCGGGCTGGCGCTCGAACCTGCCGGTTCTTCAGGGCCGGGATGGTGGGTGCTGGGCACTGAGCCGCGCCGCATGCCGAGGCCGGTGCTCGGAGCGCTGTGCCGCATTCGCTTTGCTCCGTGTCCTC
>JBEAOO010000003.1:0-15857 GCA_041164825.1 Pseudomonadota bacterium
GCGCGGGTCGCTGATCTGGCTCCAGAGCTTGCCGTCGCTGAAGGTGCCGGCGCCGCCTTCACCAAACTGCACGTTCGATTCCGGGTTCAGCACGCCCTGGCGCCACAGGCCCCAGGTGTCCTGGGTGCGCTCGCGCACGGCCTTGCCGCGCTCCAGCACGATCGGGCGCATGCCCATTTGCGCCAAGATCAACGCCGCAAAAATGCCGCAGGGGCCGAAGCCGATCACCAGCGGGCGGTGTGTCTTGTCGCTGCGGCCCTCGGCAAACAGGGTGTCGGGCGCGTGGCCCACAAAGTGGTACGAGGTGTCGGGCGTGACGCGCACGTGCACATCGCCCGCAAAACGCGCCAGCAGCGGTGCTTCGTCGGCGGGGTTCGCCAGCGTGCAGTCGATGGTGTAGATCAACACCATGGCGGTCTTCTTGCGCGCGTCGTGGCTGCGCTTGAAAACGGTGAAGTCGAGCAGCTCGGCGTCTTGCAGGCCCAGTCGTTCGACGATGGCCGGGCGCAGGGCTGCTTCGGCGTGGTTCAGCGGCAGGCGCAGTTCGGTGATGCGGATCATCGCCACGCTCCGCTTCAGTAAAAACCTTCAACGCGCTCTTCGCCCGCCAGGCGCTCCAGCACCAGGGCCAGCGGGCCGAGGCTGCGGTAGCGCGTGGCCACGCGGTGGGCGTAGCGCCACACCAGGGGCAGGTCTTTGAGGTAGCCGTCTTTGCCGTCGCGGCGATACAGGCGCGAGAAGACGCCCAGCACCTTCAGGTGCCGCTGCAGGCCCATCCATTCGAAGTCGAGCCAGAAGTCGCCGAAGTCGTCGCGCACCGGCAGGCCGGCCTTGCGGGCGCGCTCCCAGTAGCGCACGGCGAAGTCGATCTGCACCTCTTCGTCGAGCTCGATGTAGGCGTCGCGCAGCAGGCTGGCCAGGTCATAGGTGATGGGGCCCCAGACGGCGTCTTGGAAATCGAGCACGCCCGGGTTGCCTTCGCTGCCCGGCTCGCCGCACACCATCAGGTTGCGCGAGTGGTAGTCGCGGTGCACCAGCACCTGCGGCTGCGCCAGGGTGTTGGCCAAGATCAGCTCACAGCTGGTGGCCCAGGTTTGGGCTTCGTCGGGCGTGAAGCTGCTGCCGCTGTGGGCCTGCACATACCAGTCGGGGAAGAGCTGCAGCTCGCGCGTTTGCAGCGCGTGGTCGTAGGGCGCGAGTTGATCTGCGGCAGCGATGCCTTGCAGGCGCACCAGCGCGGCGAGTGCATCTTTGTAGAGCGGCGGGGCGGTCTGGTCGTTGAGCTGCGAGAGGTAGGTGCGGTCGCCCAGGTCAGACAGCAGCATGAAGCCCTGGGCCTCGTCCCACGCCAGCACCTCGGGCGCGTTGATGCCGCCGCTGCGCAGCAGGCCGGCCATCTTCACGAACGGGCGGCAGTCTTCTTGCGCGGGCGGCGCGTCCATGACGATGCGCGGGCCCTGGGCGGTGTCGACGCGGAAGTAGCGGCGAAAGCTCGCGTCGGCGCTGGCCGATCGCACCGAGCCGGCGTCGATGCCGTGGCTGCTGAGTGTGTGCAGCCAGGCGGCGAAGGCAGATTCGCGCTGGGCGTCGGCCCAGACGATGGCGGTGGCTGCGGCAGAAGAGGTGGAAGCGGTCATGCGGTGCGGCCGGTCTGTCCGGCAAAGCAGCCCGGGGTGGGCGAGGTGAAGTGCGGCCGCGCTGGGCGCGGGGCGCAGCGGGCCACGTCGGGCGGGTGCCCTCATGGATAATCCATTTTACCGAGCCGCAGGCGCGGGCCCCGCAACGCGTGGGCCCGCCCGGGCCCCAGGGCCACCGCAGCGCGGGCGGACCGCTTTTCCCCTCACCCGCCGTGGCCCGCCGCCGCCCACTGACTTTGCCTTTGCTTCGATTCCCTTCCTTGTTGCCGATCGCTGCTGTGCTGCGGCACGTGCGTGCGCCCCTGTGGTGGTGGGTGGGCCTGCTGGCGGTGCAAAGCGTGGCCGCGCAGAGTGCAGCGCTGGCGCCCGCTGCCGCCGCGTCTGAGCCGCTGCAGATCACGATTGAAGCGCGCGACATCCAGGGCCATGTGGGCGTCGATGCCGTGGCCACGGGTGATGCGCAGTTGCAGCGCGGCGCCGTCACCATCCACGCCGACACCTTGCGCTACGACATGGCCTCGGGCGTGGCCCGGGCCGTGGGCCAGGTGCGCGTGAAGCGCGAGGGCGATGTGTTCACCGGCACCGAGTTGCAGCTGAACCCGGACCGCTTCGAGGGCTTCTTCACCCACCCGACCTACTTTTTTGCGCTCACCCAGGCCGGCGGCTCGGCCTCGCGCATTGATTTTGTGAACGACCACACCACGGTCGCCCAGCAAGCCACCTACAGCAGCTGCCTGCCCGATGGCACGGGTGCGCCGGCCTGGGTGTTGAGTGCGCGCAGCGTGCGCATGGATTTCGAGGCCAACGACGGCCTGGCCGAAGGCGCGGTGCTGCGCTTTTACGGCGTGCCCATCTTGGCCGCGCCGGTGCTGAGCTTTCCGGTCACGAGTGAGCGCAAGTCGGGCTGGTTGCCGCCGTCGATCTACCCCTTCGACAGCCGCAACGGGTTTCAGCTCCAGGTGCCGTATTACTGGAACATCGCGCCCAACCGCGACGCCACGCTGACCCCGGGCTTCACCTCGCGGCGGGGGCTGTTGCTGGGCGGTGAGTTCCGCTACCTGGAGCCCAACTACGAAGGCACCGACCAGCTCACTTGGCTGCCGCGCGACAACGACGTGGGCAGCAGCCGCTACTCGCTGACGCTGAAGCACCAGGCCACCTTCGCTGACGACACGCAGTTGAACCTGCAACTGATGCGCGTGTCGGACAACACCTTTTGGAAAGACTTTTCGCGCGACATCAAAAGCCAGGGCCTGACGCCGCGCCTGCTGCTGTCGCAAGCGCAGGCCGAGCGTCCGCTGAACGACGACTGGACGGCCTACGCCCGCGTGATGCGCTGGCAGCTGGCGCAAGACAGCACCGCGCCGCTGGTGTCGCCCTACGAGCGCGCGCCCCAGCTGGGCCTGCGCTACGCCAAGGCGGGTGAGAGCGGCTGGCAGGCCGGGCTGGAAACCGAGTTCAACCGCTTCACCAACCCCACCGACACCCTCGACACCAGCCGCATCACCGGTTCGCGCGCCCATGCCTTGGGTTACCTGAGCCAAAGCTGGGGCCGCAACGGCTGGACGCTGACGCCGCGCTTGTCGTTCAACGCCGCCAGCTATGCGCTCGACCAGGCCATGAGCGATGGCCGGCGCAGCGCCAGCCGTGTCATCCCGAGCGCCAGCATCGACAGCCGCTGGATGCTGGAGCGCGAGTCGGCCTGGTTCGGCCAGATGCTGCACCAGACGCTGGAGCCGCGCGTGTTTTACGTGCGCACGCCGTACCGCGACCAATCGGTGCTGCCGATGTTTGATGCCGCGGCCAAAGACTTCACCGTCGATTCCATCTACACCGACAACGATTTTTCGGGGGTGGACCGCGTCTCCGATTCGCACCGCATTTCGGCTGGCGTGACCACCCGCTTGCTGCGGCCCGACACCGGCGCCGAGCTGATGCGCTTGGGCGTGGTGCAGCGCTATCGGCTGAGCGACCAGCGCATCACCACCGATGGTGTGGTGGCCACGCAGCGCTTCTCCGACGTGTTGTTGGCGGGCTCCACCAGCGTGTTGGCGCCGTGGTACGTGGACGCCTCGGCGCAGTACAACCCGGACCAAAACTTGGTGCAGCGCTCGGTGGTGAGCGTGCGCTACAGCCCCAAGCCCTTCCGCACGCTGAGCGCCACCCACCGCCTCACCCACGATTCGAGCGAGCAGCTGGAGCTCGGTTGGCAGTGGCCGGTGTATGGCCGCGAGCCGGGCTCTGCGCCCGACACGCAGCAATGCAGCGGCACCTTGCTGAGCGTGGGCCGCCTCAACTACAGCTTGCGCGACAGCCGCTACACCGACTCGATGGTGGGCTTCGAATACGACGCCGGTTGCTGGGTGGGGCGCGTGGTGGTGCAGCGCCTGTCCACGGGCACCAGCGAGGCCACGTCGCGCATGTTGCTGCAACTGGAGCTGGTGGGTTTGTCGCGCCTGAACGTGGGCTCCAACCCGCTGCAGGCGTTGAAGGACAATGTGCCCGGCTACCAAGCCTTGCGGAGTGAATGAGGCACCACCGGTGCCTTCGCCCCTGTGATTGCGAGCCTATTTGTTTATGAATGATATTTTTCTTCGCGCCGTGTCTGGCGGCCTGTTCCGCGCACCGCTGCGCACCGCGACGCTGGCCCTGCTGATGTCCGGCGTGGCCGGCGCAGGTGTGGCGCAAGGCAGGGCAGCGGCGGGTGCTGCTGCTGTTGCTGCCGCCGCTGTTGTGGCGCCCGCGTCGGCAGACTACATCCAGGTGGTGGTCAACCAAGAGGTGGTCACCCACGCCGAGCTGGTGCAGCGCTTGGCCCAGGTGCGTGCCGAGGCGGCTCGCGGCCAGGCCGCCCTGCCCGCCGACGACGAGCTGTCGCGCCAAGTGCTCGATGCGCTGATCGACGAGCGTGTGCAACTCAGCCACGCCCGCGACAGTGGCCAGCGCGTGGACGACGTTGAACTCGACCGCGCCGTGGCCAATGTGGCCCAGCAAAACCAGATCACCATCGAACAGCTGCGCGAGCGCCTGCGCAGCGAAGGTCTCGACCTCGCCCGCTTTCGCAACAACCTGCGCGACCAGATGATGGTCGAGCGCGTGCGCGAACGTGAGGTGCAGGGCCGCATCCGCATCAGCGATGCCGATGTGGACGCGCTGCTGGCGCAAAACACCAGCCAGCGCGTGGCGCTCAGCCAGTTCAACATCGCGCACATTTTGGTGCGCGTGCCCGAAGGGGCGAGCGAGGCCGAGGTGGCCGCCAAGCGCGCGCTGGCCAACGACGCGCTGCGCCGCGTGCTGGCCGACCAGCCCTTTGAGGCCGTGGCCCGGGCCGTCTCGGAAGACGCCGGCACCCGCGACGAGGGCGGTGTGCTGGGCATGCGCGCCGCCGACCGCCTGCCCGATTTGTTCGTCAACGCCGTGCGCGAGCTGGGCAGCAACAGCGTGGCGCCGATGGTGCAACGCAGCGGCGCCGGCTTCCACGTGCTCAAGCTGATCGAGCGCCGCGACTCCGCCGCCTTCACCGTCACGCAAACCCATGCGCGCCACATCTTGCTGCGCCCGTCGGCACAGCTGAACCAAGCGGCGGCGCTCAAGCGCCTGAGCGAGTTCCGCGCCGACATCGTGGCCAAAAAACGCAGCTTCGAGCAACTCGCACGCGCCAACTCCGAGGACGGCAGCGCCGAGCAGGGCGGTGATTTGGGCTGGGCCTCGCCAGGCATGTTTGTGCCCGAGTTTGAGCAGGCCATGAACGCGCTGCCCGACGGCGGCTTGTCGCAGCCGCTGGTGTCGCGTTTTGGCGTGCACCTGCTGCAAGTGATCGAGCGCCGCCAAGCCACGGTCGACGCCCGCCAGCAGCGCGAACAGGCGCGCAACCAGTTGCGTGCCCAGCGCTACGAAACCGCGTACGCCGACTGGCTGCGCGACCTGCGCTCGCGCGCCTACATCGAAGAGCGCGAGGCGCCGAAGTGAGCGTTTCGGTGTGTCACGCGACGTGCTTCGGCCGGGCCTGCTGCTTGAATTCTGATCTGAACCCCACCGGCCCGGCCGCATGAAGCACATTCCCCGCAAGCGCTTCGGCCAGCACTTCTTGACCGACCGCGTTATCCTCGACGCCATCGTTGACACCATCGACCCGCAGCCGGGCGAGGTGCTGGTGGAAATTGGCCCCGGCCTGGGCGCCATGACCGACCCGCTGGTCAAGCGCTGCGAGCGCCTGACCGTGATCGAACTCGACCGCGACCTGGCCGCCCGCCTGCGCAAACGGCCCGAGCTCAATGTGGTCGAGTCCGACGTGCTGAAGGTCGACTTTGCCGCGCTCGCCGCTGAGCTGTTGCCCACCGGTGGTGCCGTGCAAAAGCTGCGCGTGGTCGGCAACCTGCCCTACAACATCTCCACGCCCATCCTGTTCCACCTGCTCGACGCGGTGGACCTGGTGCAAGACCAGCACTTCATGCTGCAAAAAGAGGTGGTCGACCGCATGGCTGCCAGCCCGGGCAACAAAGACTATGGCCGCCTGTCGGTGATGCTGCAGTGGCGCTACGACATCGAGAGCGTGCTCGACGTGCCGCCCGAGAGCTTCGACCCGCCGCCGCGCGTCGATTCCGCCATCGTGCGCATGCAGCCCTTGCCTCCGCCCGCGGGGCTGGATGTGGCCGTGCTGGGGGCGCTGGTGACCTCGGCGTTCTCGCAGCGCCGCAAGCTGCTGCGCCACACCTTGGGGCGCTGGCTGACGGAGCGCGGCTTTGCGGGGGAGTTTGATGTGCAGCGGCGGGCCGAAGAGGTGCCGGTGGCGCAGTATTTGGCGCTGGCGAGGGCTTGTTCGGGGGGTGTTGCTGCGGGCTGAGACGGCTTGGCCGCCGCTCGGCGGTGTCCGGTCCCGTTGGGCTGGTTTGGCGCTGCGCGCGGCTGGGTCTGGTTGCCGCGCGGTACAGCGCGCCGGGTTCCGCCCCGGCGGGCGGGTAACTTTCATTTGCGGGGCCCAAATGAAAGTCACCAAAGCAAAGGGCCTCAATACACATTTGACCGCGCATCTGCCTTGAGGGGCTCTGTTGATGGCGGCCAAGGTGGCTCGCCGCACCGCGCGTCCGTCGACGGCTCGCTGGGCGAGCGGCGGCCCTGCGGGCCGCGCGCTTTGCTGCGCTCGCTTGGCCTGCGGCGCGGACTCCTTGGCGTGCCGCCGATCGCTCACAAACGCCACCCGAGTTGCGAACACTGGGCCGAGCCCGCAACGGCCCAGCGGCCCGCAAGGCCGCCACTGGCCCAGCGAGCCGGCGACGGACGCGCGGTGGGCCCAGCGTCAGCGAGCCGCCATCAACAGAGCCCTTCGAGGCAGATGCGCGGTCACATGGCTCTTCAGGCCCTCTTCTTTGGTGACTTTCTTCTGGGCCAACAGAAGAAAGTTACCCGCCATGCCGGGGCGGAACCCGGCGGGCTCCCACGAAGGGCAAACACAGCTTGCCGACAGCGCGTTCGCGCAGAACCCGGCGGGCTGCCCCGCACGGCAAACACCTCCAAGCCGCGGGCAGTGCCACACCATGCAACAAACACAGACAAAGAAAAAGCGACCCGAAGGTCGCTTCTCGTCAAACGGTGAAGATCAGCAGCGACTCACGCCGCGCTGAGCCACATCGCGGTGTCAAACGCGCTGCTCATCATCGGCATGTTGGTGCCGAAATTGGCGTTGGCGGCGTTCTTGGCGCTGGCCTTGGCCGGCTTTTCCACACTTTGGGCCACTTCAGTCGCCCGCTCCCAGGACCCTTGTTCTTGAGAGCGGGCTACTGAAAAGAATAGAAACATCGGAAGGGGATCTTCCGTTCGCCCCAGAAGTCGGCGGCGTCGCGGAACACGTCGAGCAGTTGCTCGCGCGCCTCGCGGTCAAAGCGGCTGTTGTCGGGGATCTGCTCCAGCACCACCACAAAGCCTGGCTGCGCGCCCGACTTGTGCACGAGGTCGGTCATGCAGTCGTACAGCGCATCGAGGTTTTTGCCAAAGTGCGCGGGGAACAGGAAGGCCTCGGCGATGCCTTCGAGCACGTCCTGCTTGGACTGCGCCTCGGTCAGGTTGGCGTAGAGAAAATGCTGGCCGGCGCCTTGGGCCGCCGCCAGCAGTTCCTCCGCGCGGTAAGCGCGTATCGACTGAACGATGTTTGGACGCACTGTCTGCAGTTGCATGGTTGCGTTCCTCCTTGTGATGTCTAGCGGGCAGTTCAAAAAACTCGGGAATCAACCGATCAGGGTGTGAGCGGTCGGATTCAAAAAAATAGATCCAAATTCAAGCCGTCGGTTCACTGCTTCACAACACCAACGATGCGTTGGAAGCTGTTGTAGTGATCGCCGGTGTAGAAACAAACGTCTGGCGTTTCAGGGGGCAGGCCACCGCAAACGATGCGCTGGGCGCCTCGGTCGCGGCTGCCCGGGGTGCGAACGGTGTACTCCCGGTACTGGCCGCGAGGCCGGGTGGGGAGTTGGCGTTCGCGGTTGCCGAACACGCTGCCGTCTTTGCCGTAGGGGAACGGGCCGCCGCTGCGGATCAATTGGGCTGTGCGTTGGGCTTCGACGGGCAGGCTTTGCAGTGCGACCGTGTGGGCACCCAGATCGCCCAGTGCGGGGGCCGTCGGCTTGGCAAACGCGGCGGGGGCGGTCAGTGCAGCGCCCAGCAGGGCGAGCATGACGGCGCCCTGACGAAGCGCTTGCCGCAGTGGCGGCCGACCGGAGAGACGCACGGGGTTTCCCTGAAACGTGAAAGCGCGATGGTACCGAATTGGGCGCAAAAGCTCAAGCGCTCGCCTCAAATTAGGGCAGGGGAAAAGCCTTGTAAGTGATGGCTAACATCGGCACAAGTGCTTGATCAAAAAGGGATTTTTCACGCCTGCTGTCGGGTTTGTGCATCTTTTTGGCGGCTGGCGTGGCGCCATCCCCCATCTGGGTGAGATGGGTGTTTGGTTGCACCAAAAAGAAGCGCCTCCCGGCGGTGAGCGAGGGAGGCGCAGGGTGGCCGGGAGCCCGCATCGGGGCGCGAACGCCCCGGATGCAGCGAGGGCTCAGCGCTTTTCAGCGGGCGGCGTTGGCGTCGGCCACGGTCAGGGCGGTCATGTTGACGATGCGGCGCACGGTGGCGGACGGGGTCAGCACGTGCACCGGGCGGTCGGCGCCGAGCAGCACCGGGCCGATGGCGATGCCGCCGCCAGCGGCCGTTTTCAGCAGGTTGTACGAGATGTTGGCCGCGTCGATGTTGGGCAGCACCAGCAGGTTGGCGTCGCCGTGCAGCGTGCTGTTGGGCATGCTCTGCGCGCGGTAGGCGCCGTCGAGGGCGGTGTCGCCGTGCATCTCGCCGTCCACCTCCAGCCACGGGGCTTGCTCGCGCAGCAGGGCCAGCGTGTCGCGCATCTTGATGGCGCTGGGCAGGTTGCTGGAGCCGAAGTTGGAGTGGCTCAGCAGCGCCACCTTGGGCTGGATGCCGAAGCGCATCATTTCTTCGGCCGCCATCACCGTGATCTCGGCCAGCTCGCACGGGGTCGGGTCGGCGTTGACGTGGGTGTCCACCAAAAATACCTGGCGGTCGGGCAGCATCAGGCCGTTCATGCAGGCGTAGACGCGCACGTCTTGCGGCGTGGACGGGCTGCCGCCAGCGCGCGGGCCAATCACCTGGTCGATGTAGTGCAGGTGGTTGGCGGTGGTGCCCCAGGTGCCGCAGAGCAGGCCGTCGACCTCACCCTTGTGCAGCAGCATGGCGCCGATCAGCGTCAGGCGGCGGCGCATTTCGATCTTGGCGACCTGCACCGTCACGCCCTTGCGCTCGTTCATCTGGTGGTAGGTCTGCCAGAAGTCGCGGTAGCGGTGGTCGTTTTCGACGTTGACGATGTCGTAGTCCACGCCTTCGGTGAGGCGCAGGCCGAAGCGCTCGATGCGCTGGGCGATCACGCTCGGGCGGCCGATCAGCGTGGGGCGGGCCAGGCCTTCGTCGACCACGATCTGCACCGCGCGCAGCACGCGCTCTTCTTCACCTTCGGCGTAGGCCACGCGCTTGTTGGCGGCGCGCTTGGCGAGCGTGAAGATGGGTTTCATCATCGAGCCCGACGCATAGACAAACGACTGCAGCTTCTCGCGGTAGGCGTCCATGTCCTTGATCGGGCGCTGGGCCACGCCTGAGGCCGCCGCAGCCTGGGCCACGGCCGGCGCAATCTTCATCATCAAGCGCGGGTCGAACGGCTTCGGGATCAGGTATTCGGCGCCAAACGACAGGGTGGAGCCGGCATAGGCCGCGGCCACCACTTCGCTCTGCTCGGCCTGGGCCAGCTCGGCAATGGCGTGCACCGCTGCCACTTCCATCTCATCGGTGATGGTGGTGGCGCCGCAGTCCAACGCGCCGCGGAAGATGTACGGGAAGCACAGGACGTTGTTGACCTGGTTCGGGTAGTCGGTGCGGCCGGTGGCCATGATGGCGTCGTCGCGCACCGCTTTGACTTCTTCGGGCAGGATTTCGGGCGTGGGGTTGGCCAGCGCAAAAATCAGCGGGTTGGCGCCCATCTTGGCCACCATGGCGGGCTTGAGCACGCCGCCGGCCGAGAGGCCGAGGAAGATGTCGGCACCGGCAATGGCGTCGCTCAGCGAGCGCTGGTCGGTCACCTGCGCGAACTCGGCCTTGTCCGGGTCCATCAGCTCCACGCGGCCTTCGTACACCAGGCCGGCCAGGTCGGTGACCCAGATGTTCTTGCGCGGCATGCCCAGCTTGACCAGCAGGTTCAAGCAGGCGAGTGCTGCGGCACCGGCGCCCGACGACACCAGCTTCACGTTCGTCAGGTCTTTGCCCACCACCTTCAGGCCGTTCATGATGGCCGCGCCCACGACGATGGCCGTGCCGTGTTGGTCGTCGTGGAAGACGGGGATCTTCATGCGTTCGCGCAGCTTGCGCTCCACATAGAAGCAGTCGGGGGCCTTGATGTCTTCGAGGTTGATGCCGCCGAAGGTGGGCTCCAGGGCCGCGATCATGTCGATCAGCTTGTCGAGGTTGTTCTCGGCGACCTCGATGTCGAACACGTCGATGCCGGCGAACTTCTTGAACAGCACGCCCTTGCCTTCCATCACCGGCTTGGCCGCCAGTGGGCCGATGTTGCCCAGGCCCAGCACAGCGGTGCCGTTGGTGACCACGGCCACCAAGTTGCCGCGCGAGGTGTAGCGGAAGGCGTTGGCCGGGTCGGCCACGATTTCTTCGCACGCTGCTGCCACGCCGGGTGAGTAGGCCAGCGCCAGATCGCGCTGGTTGACCATGTTCTTGGTGGCCGCGATGGCGATCTTGCCGGGCGTCGGGAACTCGTGGTATTCGAGGGCGGCGCGGCGGAATTCGGCGAGCTTGTCTGCGGATTGCGGCATGGACTGCTGTCTCTGGGAGTGTGCGGTTGGCAAGCGCGGCCGGGCCCGTCAGGCGGGGTCGCAAGGGGGGCAGATTGTAGGAGCGGGCTGCTGTTTCAGGGGGGTAAGCCCATGCGCTCTCTGCATAGTTCGATGTTTGCACCTGGCGTCGCTTCGCCAAGGCCCGCATCGGTGTGTGCGCATTGTTCTCCGCGGGGCGCCGCCCGGCATGCGCGAAACTGCGTAGCGCCGGGCCGAGTGCCGCGGCCATACTCAGCCGCAGATTGATGAGCGATTTTGACGACCCCACCCCCCAGGCGCTGCGCGCCGCCCCGCGCTTGACCCTGGCCGCCACGCGCTGGCGCCGGGTCTTGTTGTGGACGAGTTTGGTGGGGCTGCTGCTGGTGGCGCAGTCGCTGCTGGTGTGGCTGACCTGGAGTTATGAGAGCGCACGTGCCCAGGAGCAGGTGGAAGAAAAAGCCGTGCTCGCCGCGGCCGAGTTGCGGCAGAACCTGGGCCGCGATCTGCAAAGCCTGCAGGCCCTGCTCTGGAACGACCCGACCATGCCGCAGTGGCGCGGCAGTGTGGGTGACCTGCTGCACCAGCGTCGGGCCATCCAACGCATCGAGCTGCGCAGCCCCGACTTGCGCGTGCGCGAGGCCATCGACACGCCCTTTCACGCGCCCTTGTTCAACCGCTTGGCGCGCATCGACATGAGCGTGGACGTGGAGTTGGCCTGCGCGGCGGCGCGGCGCTTGTCGGGGCCGGCTTATTCGCGCAGCTATTTTGTGCCGCTGGGCCAGGGTGATGGCTTGGAGGTGATGGATGTGTGCATCCCGCTGGGCGGTGGCGATGCCTTGGGCGAGGGCTACCTCACGGCGACGCTCGGCCTGTCCGGCTTGTTGGCCGATGTGACCGTGCCGGGCCTCTTGCAGACCCATGAACTGACGCTGATCGAGGGTGACGGCACGCGCTTGGCGCGGGTGGGTTTGGTGCGAGGCGCGGGCGTTTACCGCAGCGAGCGCTTGGTGGACCTGCCTGGCGCCACGCTGCAGTTGCGCCTGGACAGCGCCGTGGGCGGCCCGCGGCTGATCCCCAATTTGTCGGTGGCGCTGGTGCTGGGTTTGTCGCTGGCCTTGAGCGCCGTGGTGCTGCTGCTGGCGCGCGATGTGCGTCGCCGCGCCCGCGCCGAGCGCGCGCTGGCCGAGGCGCTGACGCTGCGCCGCGCGATGGAAGACTCGCTGGTGACGGGCCTGCGCGCGCGCGACATGAACGGCCGCATCACCTATGTGAACCCTGCTTTTTGCCGCATGGTGGGCTGGCCCGCCGAGGCGCTGCTGGGCCGCAGCGACCCGCCCTATTGGCCGCCCGAGTTGGCCGAGGAGTACCTGCGCCGGCAACCCGCGCGGCTGGTCGGTGTGCGCGACGGCAACGAATCGCGCGAGGGCTTTGAGACCACCTTTGTGCGCGCCAACGGCGAGCGTTTTGCGGTGTTGATTTTTGAGGCGCCTCTGGTGGAAGCCAGCGGCCGGCAAACCGGCTGGATGAGCTCGGTGCTCGACATCAGCGAGCGTCGCGGCATGGAAGAAACATCGCGCCAGCAGCAAGAGCGCATGCAGGCCTCGGCCCGGCTGGCCACGGTGGGCGAGATGGCGTCGATGCTCAGCCACGAGCTCAACCAACCCCTGGCCGCCATCGCCAGCTATGCCACCGGCTCGCTCAACCTGATGCGCGAAGGCACGCCCGACGCCGACACGATGGGCATGATCCAGCAGGCCGCGCAGCGCATTGCCGAGCAGGCCGAGCGCGCGGGCCGGGTGATCAAGAGCGTGCACGACTTTGTGCGCCGGCGCGAGCAGCCGCGCGAGGTGCTGCGGGCTGACGTGTTGATCGATTCGGTGATGCCGCTGGTGCGGCTGCAGTCTCGCAAGAGCGGCACACGGGTGGAGATTGACCTGCCCAGCCCGATCCCGCATGTGGTGTGCGACCGCACGATGGTCGAGCAGGTGCTGCTCAACCTCACGCGCAACGGCATCCAGGCCATGGAAGACGTGCCCGCAGATCGCCGTGTGCTGCGCGTGCAGGTGAGCCTGGCGCAAGGGCGCTGGGTGCAGATCGCCGTGGTGGACCAAGGCGATGGCATTGCGCCCGAGGTGGGCGCGCGGCTGTTCACGCCGTTTTTCACCACCCGGGCCGAGGGCATGGGCCTGGGGCTGAGCCTGTGCCGCACGGTGATCGAGCAGCACGGCGGCGCGCTCGACTTTGAAAACCTGCCCGCGCGCGGCGATGGCCCGGACCCGCAGCCGCGCCGCACCGTGTTCCGGTTTACGCTGCCGGCGCACGTGCAGCGATCGGCTTGATGGCCGAATGCCCTGGCCCCCGCAGACTGTTGGAGTGAAAACATGAGCCTGACCCTGGACCCCCGACTCGGCCTGCCTACCGTGTATTTGGTGGACGACGAAGACGTGGTGCGCGACGCGCTGGCCTGGTTGCTGCGCACGCGCCGCTTGTTGTCCGAAGGCTTTGCCAGCGCCGAGGCCTTTGAGGCCATGCTGGCCACGCACCAAGTGGCCGGTGCGCGGCGTTGGCCGAGCGCGCCCTCGTGCCTGCTGCTCGACGTGCGCATGCCCGTCACCAGTGGCCTGGTGCTGTTCGAGCGCCTGGCCGAGCGCGGCCTGCTCACGGTGCTGCCGGTGATTTTTTTGACCGGCCACGGCGACGTGCCGATGGCGGTGAACGCGGTCAAACAAGGGGCGTTCGACTTTGTGGAAAAGCCCTTTGCCGACAACGCGCTGGTCGACCGCATCGAGCGCGCCTTGGCGCAAAGCGCGCAGGCGCTGTCGCAGCAGGCCGACCACCAGACCGTGATCAAGCGCCTGGGCGAGCTCACCGACCGCGAGCGCGACGTGATGCGCCTGGTGATTGCCGGCCGGCCCAACAAACTCATCGCCGACGAGCTCGACATCAGCGTGCGCACGGTGGAAGTGCACCGCGCGCGGGTGTTTGACAAGATGGATGTGAAGTCGGCCGTGGACCTGGCCAATTTGCTGCGCGACGTGCCGGGCGCGTGAGCTGGGCGCAACGCCTTGTGCCGCCCCATGAGGCCGCCTCGTGTGGCGTCTCATGTGGCGGCGCCCAGGCAGCGACAATGGCCGCATGGCTGACAACACCCAGGCCGCGGTCGGCGAGTTCGACCTGATCGCCACCTACTTCACCCGCCCGGTTCGGCGCGCCGCACTCGGCGTGGGCGACGACTGCGCGCTGCTCGCGCCCGCGCCCGGCATGCAGCTCGCGGTGTCGAGCGACATGCTGGTCGAAGGCCGGCACTTCTTGAGCACCGTGGCGCCCGATCGCCTGGGCCACAAGGCCTTGGCGGTGAACTTAAGCGACCTTGCCGCCTGCGGCGCCAAGCCTCTGGCCTTCACGCTGGCGCTGGCCCTGCCGCGGCTCGACAACGCCTTTTTGCGCGGCTTCTCGGACGGCTTGTGGGCGCTTGCTGAGCGCTTTGACATCGAGCTCATCGGCGGCGACACCACGCAAGGCCCGCTCAACCTGTGCATCACCGTGTTGGGCGAGGTGCCCACGGGCCAGGCGCTGCTGCGCAGTGGCGCGCGCGCGGGCGACCAGCTCTGGGTGAGCGGCACGGTGGGCGATGCACGGCTGGCGCTGGAGGCGGTGCGCGGCACCGTCGACCTGCCGGGCGCCGACTTCACGGCCGTGCGCCGCGCCATGGAACTGCCCGAGCCGCGTGTGGCGCTGGGCCAGGCGCTGCGCGGCGTGGCCAGCGCGGCGATGGATGTGTCCGATGGCCTGCTGGGTGACCTCTGCCATCTGCTGAAACGCTCCGGTGTGGGCGTGCGCATCGATGTCGATGCCGTGCCGCGCAGTGCCGTGTTGGCGCGCCAGAGCCTGGCTTGGCAGCGCGAATGCACCCTGGCCGGCGGCGACGACTACGAGCTGCTGTTCACCGCGCCGCCCGAGCGCGCTGAGGCCGTGCGCGCGGCGGGCGCCGCGGCGGGCGTGGCCGTCAGCTGCATCGGCCGCATCGAGGCCGAGCCCGGTGTGCGTTTGCACGACGCCGCGGGCCAGCCGCTGCCAGCGAACTACCGCTCCTTCGATCACTTTCTGTGACGGCATATCGGACGCTGATACACCGCACACGCACCGCAAACGCACCGCACACGCACCGCATACGCCCCGCACCTTGACCGTCCGACCCGCATGAGCGACTTCACTCCCATCACCCCGCTGAACGAGGCCGCCGCCGCCGCTGCCGCCGAGGCCGCGGCGCAGCCCGCCGCCCGCCCGCCCGTGCGCCCCAACGCGCGCTTCATGCGCACCCATCCCGCGCACTGGATGGCACTGGGCTTTGGCAGTGGCTTGTCGCCCGTGGCGCCCGGCACCGTGGGCACGCTGTGGGCCTGGGTGGCGTTTGGCGTGTTGAACCTGTGGCTGGCGCCGCTCGGCCCGCTGGCGTGGGCCGCCGTGCTGCTGCTCGGCGCACTCGTCGGCGTGTGGGCCTGCACCGTCACAGCGCGCCACATGGCCGTGGCCGACCCCGGCGCCATCGTCTGGGACGAGGTGATCGCCTTCTGGCTGGTGCTGTGGTTGATCCAGCCGGCAGGGCTGTGGGCGCAGCTCGTGGCCTTTGCGCTGTTCCGCTACTTCGACGCCGCCAAACCTGGCCCGGTGGGCTGGGCCGATCGCTGGGGCAAGCTGCGCGCGGGCGAGGCCATCGGCTGGCGCCAAGGTGCCGGCATCATGTGGGACGACCTCGTGGCCGCCGGCTGCACGCTGCTGGTGATCGCACTGTGGCAGCGTGTGTGGCATGGAGCGCTTCATTGAATCTCGCCTTGAATGGCGTGTTGAACGT
>JBEAOO010000004.1:0-7680 GCA_041164825.1 Pseudomonadota bacterium
TCGGCGCCGTTCACGCTCAAGAACTACGCCAACATCTTGGGCAACTCGGCCGTGTTCCGCTGGACGCTCAACAGCGTGATCGTCTCGCTGGCGCAAACCGCACTGACGCTGGTGCTGGCCACGTTGGCGGGTTATGGTTTTGCCCGCACCGAGTTCCGCGGCCGGCGTTGGCTGATGGTGTTTGTGTTGGCAGGCCTGGCCGTGCCCGAGCAGGCGGTGATCATTCCGCTGCACCGTTTGTTCTCCGATCTGGAGTGGCACAACAGCTACAGCGCGCTCGTGTTGCCCAAGCTGGCCGCGCCCTTTGGCGTGTACCTGATGACGCAGTACTTCAAGGCTGTGCCGCGTGACATCGAAGAGGCCGCGCTGCTCGACAACACGCCGCGCTGGAAGATTTTTTGGAGCGTGATCCTGCCGCTGAGCGTGCCGGCACAGGCCACGCTGGGCATCTTCACCTTCTTGACCGCCTGGAACGACTACCTGTGGCCGCTGATCTCGGCCTCGCAGCCTGAGATGTACACGCTGACATTGGGCCTGGCGGCCACGCAGAGCAACTTCGCGCAGTCCGAAGGCATCGGCTTCTTGATGGCCCAGGCGGTGTTTGCCGGCCTGCCGATCTTCATCGTCTACCTGTTTTTTCAGAAGCACATCGTGCAGGCCGTGGCCGGCACCACCGTGCGATGAAACCCCGCGCCCGCCGCACACCGTGGGCGCAACAACAAGCGCGAAAAGCGCCACACCACCCGCAAGGAGACCGCACCATGAACCGCAAACTCACTCACCTCAGCCTGGGCCTTGTGATGGCCTTTGGCAGCCTCGCCAGCGCGCAAGCCCAAGACAAAACCGAGATCACGCTCTCCCGCTTTTTTGGCGCCTGCGAGGCCGACTACGGCAGCGTGGTCGACGCCACCAAGGCGCGCGGTGAGTGCGGCATCATCACCAGCCTGGTCAACCAGTTCAACGCCACCAACAAGTTGGGCGTGGTGGTGAAGCCGCAGATCGCCGAGTGGGGCCCGTACTACGACCAGCTCACCTCGCGCCTGGTGGCCAAGGACGTGCCGACGATTGCCGTGATGCACGAGTCGGTGCTGGGCGATTTTGTGAGCCGCAAGCTGGTGGAGCCGCTGGACGCGGGCCTGAAACAAGCCGGCGTCAACACCGCCGACTACACGCCGCAAGCCGCGCGCGGCACGCAGTTTGGCGGCCAAACCTACGCGCTGCCGTTTGATACCTGGTCGTGGCTGTGGCACATCAACCTGAACCACTTCAAGAAGGCCGGCCTGGTGAACGCCGATGGCACGCCGATGATCCCGAAGACGCCGGACGAGCTGCTGGCCCAAGCCCGCAAGTTCAAAGAAGCCACGGGCAAACCGTATTTCTCGTGGACCACGGCCAACGAGACCGCCGCGCCCACGCGCACCTTCCTCACGCTGGTCAATCAGCAAGGCGGGCAGATCTTCAAGGACGGCGGCAAGCGCATTGACGTGAGCGGCAAAGAGGCCACCAACGCGCTCAAGCTGATCAATCAACTGTGGACCGAAGGTCATGTGAAGAAGGGCCTGGACTACGGCGCCACGCAACAGGCCTTCACCAACGGTGATGTGGGTGTGAACGTGGTGGGCACCTGGACGATTGACGACTTCATCGCCGCGTCCGAGAAGGCCGACTCGCCGCTCAAGAGCGGCTACACCGTGGTGCCGTTTGCCAACCTCTACGGCAAGAAGGCCGTGTTTGCCGACGGCCACAGCTGGGTGATGCTCAAGGGCGGCGCCAAGACCGAGAAGCAAAAGCAGGGCGCTTACGCCTTCTTGAAGTTCCTGTGGGACAACGACTATGAGTGGTCGCGCACCGGCCACCTGCCCACCAACAAGCAAGTGATCGACAGCCCCAAGTTCCGTGCGCTGCCCTTCCGCAGCAACATCCTGGAGATCGCCACCACCGGCAGCGCCATGCCCAGCAATGTGGTGCGCCAACGTGCGGTGGAGACGCTGATCGGCGAAGAAATCTCCAACCTCACGCTGACGGCCAAACCGCTGGCCGAGGTGCAGAAGTCGATCGAGCAGCGTGTGAACAAGCTGCTCGCCTCGGCCAAGTAAGGCCTTGGCTGCGCGGCGGGGCGCCGGCCCGCGCCCGCCCCACCGCGCAGCCCCCTCTCTCTCACTTTTTGCATCCGCCACCCCACCGGTGACCGCCATGATCCAGACCCAACTCGTCGTCGACACGCACTTCGTCATCTCCGAGCTCGACCGCCGCATCTTCGGCACCTTTGTGGAACACATGGGCCGCTGTGTCTACACCGGCATCTACGAGCCCGGCCACCCCACCGCCGATGAACAAGGCCTGCGCGGCGACGTGATGGCGCTGACCCGCGAGCTGGGTGCCACCATCGTGCGCTACCCCGGCGGCAACTTCATGTCCGGCTACAACTGGGAAGACGGCGTGGGCCCGGCCGAAGACCGCCCCACGCGGCTCGATCTGGCCTGGTACTCCACCGAGAGCAACCAGTTCGGCACGCACGAGTTCATCGACTGGTGCCGCAAGGTGGATGTGGAGCCGATGCTGGGCGTGAACCTGGGCACCCGCGGCCCCGATGAAGCGCGGCACTTCTTGGAATATTGCAACCATCCCGGCGGCACCACGCTGGCCCAACAGCGCCAGGCCAACGGTGCCGAGGCGCCCTTCGACGTGAAGTTCTGGTGCCTGGGCAACGAGATGGACGGCCCCTGGCAGATCTGCCGCAAGACGCCCGAGGAATACGGCCGCATTGCGCTGGAGACCGCCAAGCTGCTGCGCGCGGTCGACCCCACGGTGCAGCTGGCCGCCTGTGGGTCGAGCGCCCACAACATGCCCACCTACGGCACCTGGGAAGACACGGTGCTTGACCACTGCTTCGAGCAGGTCGACTACATCTCGCTGCACACCTACTTCGAGAACAAGCTGGACTCGACCGAGGAGTTCTTCGGCAACATCGAGGTCACCGAGTCCTTCATCAAGGAGATCGTGGCCGTGGCCGACAGCGTGGCCGCGCGCAAGCACTCGCGCAAACGCATCATGTTGTCGTTTGACGAGTGGAACGTTTGGTACAAGGCGCGCAGCATCGACGACCTGCGCCAGCCCGGCTGGCCGGTGGCGCCGCGGCTGATCGAAGAGGTCTACAACTTCGAAGACGCGCTGGTCAATGGCGGCGCGCTGATGGCGCTGATGAACAACGCCGACCGCGTGAAGGTGGCGTGCTTGGCGCAACTGGTGAACGTGATCGGCCCGATCATGACCGAGCCCGGTGGCCCCGCCTGGCGCCAGACCATCTTTCACCCGTTTGCACTCACCGCCCGCCATGCCGTGGGCCGCGTGCTGCAGCCGGTGGTCACGTCGCCCACGTACGAGGCCAAGACCTTCCCGGAGATTCCCTACCTCTACGCCAGCGTCACCGACGACCCGGCCACCGGCCGCACCGCGGTGTTTGCGCTCAACCGCCACCTGAGCGAAGAGATGGAATTGAGCATCGAGCTGCGTGGCCTGGGCACGAAGCGCACGCTGGTGGAGGCGCACGAGCTGCACCACGCCAACATGAAGGCGATCAACTCCAAAGAGTCGCCCGAGACCGTGACGCCCGCGCCGCTGCAGGGCGTGCGCATCGACGGCGAGCGCCTCACCGTGCGACTGAAGCCCGGCTCGTGGAACGTGATCGTCACCGAAGCCAGCGACCGCGTGTGATGGGTGCGTCAGCCGCTACCGGAGCGTGCCCGTGACCATGTTCGAACGCGAACCCATTGTGGGCACCATGAGCGCGCAGGTGGCGCGCATCTTGGGCATGCGCATCGTGGGCGGCGATTACCGGCCGGGCGACTTCTTGCCGGTGGAGGCCGACTTGTGCGCAGCCTTTGGCGTCAGCCGCACGACAGTGCGTGAGGCCGTGAAGACGCTGACCAGCAAACGCCTGGTCAGCGCCTCGCCCAAGATCGGCACGCAGGTGCTGCCTTTTGCCGATTGGAATTTGCTCGACCGCGACGTGTTGGGCTGGCGGCTGCTGGCGCAGTTCGACACGCAAATCGTCGAAGATATTTTCGAGATGCGCTTGTGCTTTGAGCCACGCGCCGCCGCCCTGGCCGCACTCAATGGCGTGGCCGACGACTTTGCTGCGCTGGAGCGCCGCTACGCCGAGCTGGCCGATGCGCTCCAACCAGGCCAAGACTCACGCTTGGCCGCGCAGGCCGATCTGGAGTTCCACCTCACGCTCATCAACCTCTCGCGCAACGGCATGTTCATCACCATCGGCGGCGCCATCAAGGCGGCGTTGCGGGTGAGTTCTGAGATGCTGCACCGCCACCCCGATCACCCCGAGCGCGACCTGCGCCTCTACGACGACGTGCGCCGCGGCGTGGTGGCCCGCGATGCCGAGGCCGCGGCCGCCGCCATGGTGGCGCTGCTGCAGGCCTCGCGCGAGCGGCTGTTGTGGATGATGCGGTCGGGGGCGCGTGGAGAGCTTGGGCGCTGAGGGGCGCTCACAGCACGCCGAGGTCGGTGCTCGGAGCGCTGTACCGCATTCGCTTTGCTCCGTGTCCTCCGCCGGCCTGCGGCCGGCTCCCCCTTTACCTGCGCAAAGCAAATGCGGCACAGCGCTCCCCAGAACCAAAGGTGGCATGGCACGTTTACGCATGCCTCGGAGATGGGGGGGCGGTGATGGGCCGGGGCGATGTGCGGAGGTAAAGGAGGAGGGTTCGCGCAGCGGGCCCGGGGGACACGCAGCACATCGGCCCGGCCCATCGCCGCCCAAGCGCCGATCGTCGAGCATCAAATTGAAAACCGCCTCATGCCAAGGCAGGCCAGGTGCCCACCATCGATCTTCCTGGCCCAGAAGGCGATCTACTTCTGAGCGCCCGCCAGAATCAGGCCGCCTGCGCGCAGTTCACCATCCACCGGATGCCAAAGCGGTCGGTGAAGCTGCCGAAGTAGGCGCCCCAGAACATGTCGGTGAGCGGCATCTCGACCTTGCCGCCTTCTGACAGACCGTTGAACAAGTGCTCGGCCTCGGCGCGCGTGTCGGGCTCCAGGTTGAGGTGCATGGTGTTGCCCGGCGTCACGGTGAAGCCCAGGGATTCGGGCGCATCGGTGCCCATCAGCACATGGCCGCCGAGGATCACCAACTCCATGTGCATCACCAGGTTCTTGTCGGCCTCCGCCAGGGGCGGCTGGCCGGGCGCGGGCGGCGCGTCGCCAAAGCGGTGCACCGGGCCATTGAACTCGCCGCCAAACACCGAGCGGTAGAAGGTGAACGCGGCTTCGGTGGTGCGGTTGAAGTTGAGGTACGTGCTGGTGCGGGCCATGGCGGGTCTCCTGGGGTGTGATGGCGGGGCCAACGCTCGGCGGCGCCGGGCCAGCCATCTTCGCGCAGATGTGTGGCCATGGGGTGATCGGACGAACCCGCGCCAGGGGCCGCAGGCGAGGTGGCCGGCGGGCATGGGCCTGTGCGCTGCAAGGGCGGGCGCCGCTGGCTATGATCCGGCGCGCACTGACGCGGGCTCACCTCGCCGCCAAGCGAGGCACCGGCAACCGTTCAGCGTCCGCGTTTGCACCTCATCTCACCACCCCCAACGGAGACCTCCCCATGGCCATCACCCTCACGTCCGCCAGCTTGCCCGTGTTCCAAAACCTGCTGCGCAACCTGTCGCACTGCATGGACAAGGCCGAGGTCAATGCCGCCGCCCGCAAGTTCAACCCCGATGTGCTGGTGGGCGCACGTTTGGCGCCCGACATGCTGCCGTTTGCCTCGCAAGTGCGCATCGCCTGCGACGCCGCCAAACTGGGCGTGGCACGCGTGGGCGGGCTCGACGCGCCGAAGTTTGACGACAGCGAAATCACCTTTGCCGAGCTGAAGGAGCGCATCGCCAAGACCCTGGCCTGGCTGGAGACCGTGCCCGCCAACGCGCTCGACGGCCTGGAAGACAAGGAGATCACCTTCCCCGTGGGCCGCGACGCCACGCGCACCATGAAGGCCCAGGCCTACTTGCTGCATTGGGCGACGGCCAATGTGCACTTCCACGTGGTGACGGCCTACGCGCTGCTGCGCCACAACGGCGTGGACGTGGGCAAGACTGACTTCTTGGTCGGCGCACAAGCCCAAGGCTGACGCGGTGTGATCGGCGCGTGAAAAGGCCGGTGCACCGGGAGGTGTTCCGGCGATCATCGCCGGGCTGCAGCACCCACCATCGCGGGGCTGCGGCGCCGTTTGCGCTGTGGCCGCGTCGGCGCCCGTGTGCAGGCAGCCCAGGGACAGGGGCAACACCATGAAATTGAGTCGCAAAGTGCCAGCGGCATTTGCGCTGGCGCTGGGCGTGATGCTCACGGCCGGCTTTGGCGGGTTGTGGGCGGCGGGCCGTGCGCTCGACACCTTCCACGTGGAGGTGCAGCAAGGCGTGGCCGAAGAGCGCCAAGCCGCGCTGCTGCTATCGCATTTCAAGACCCAAGTCCAAGAGTGGAAGAACGTGCTGCTGCGCGGCATGGACAACGCGCTGCTCGACAAGCACTGGGCCGCCTTCGAGAAAGAAGAGCGCGCGGTGGACGAGGGCCTGGCCGCCATCCGCAGCCGCCGAACCGAGCCCGAGCTGATCGCCTTGCTCGATCAGTTCTCCGCCAGCCACAAGACGATGGCCATGGGCTACCGGGCGGGGCTGGAGAAGTTCAAGGCCGCGGGCCTGGAACCGTCCATCGGTGACATGGCCGTGCGTGGCATGGACCGCGAACCCGCCAAGCTGCTCGACGCGATCGCCAAGCACATGGCCGACCACAGCGTGGCGGTGGCGGAGCGCGCCTACCTCAGTGGCCACAACGCCACCCGCGCGAGCCTGGCGCTGATGCTGCTGGCCGCGGCCTTGGGCCTGGGCATCGGCGTGGCGCTGAGCCGCTCGGTGACAGGCCCGCTGACCTTGGCGGTCGATGTGGCCAGCGAGGTGGCGCAGGGCAATTTGTCGCGCATCGTCCAAGGCCACACGCGCGACGAAACGGGCGTGCTTCTGCAGGCCCTGGCCGACATGCAGGGCCAGCTGCGGCGCCTGATTGGCGCGGTGCGCGGCAACGCCGAGCGCGTGGCCTCGGCCAGTGCCGAGATCGCGCACGGCAATGGCGACCTGGCGCAGCGCACCGAGCAACAAGCCTCGGCGCTGCAGGAAACGGCCTCGTCAATGGCGCAACTCGGCAGCACTGTGCGCCTCAACGCCGAGCACGCGCAGCAGGCCAGCAGCCTGGCCGGCACCGCCAGCGATGTGGCCGCGCGCGGCGGCGAGGTGGTGGGCCAGGTGGTGCACACCATGCGCGGCATCCAGGAGTCGTCGCAGCGCATCGCCGACATCATTGGTGTGATCGACGGCATCGCGTTTCAAACCAATATCTTGGCGCTCAACGCGGCCGTGGAGGCCGCGCGTGCGGGTGAGCAGGGCCGGGGCTTTGCGGTGGTGGCGTCTGAGGTGCGCTCGCTGGCGCAACGCTCGGCCGAAGCCGCGCGCGAGATCAAAACCCTGATCGCCACCAGCGTCGAGCGCGTGGACCAGGGCACGGCCTTGGTCGACCAGGCCGGCCACACCATGGGCGAGGTGGTGGCCGCCATCGATCGCGTGAACCAGATCATCGGCGAGATCAGCCGCGCTAGCGCTGAGCAAAGCGACGGCGTGCAGCAGGTGGCCGGCG
>JBEAOO010000005.1:0-19519 GCA_041164825.1 Pseudomonadota bacterium
ACGTCGACGCCGGCCGTGGGCTCTTCCAGCACCACCAGCGGTTTGTCGAGGTGGAACCAGCGCGCCAGCACCACCTTCTGCTGGTTGCCGCCCGAGAGCTGCTGGATTTCGGCCGCCGGGGCCGGCGGGTTGACGTCGAACTGGCGGATCAGCGCCATCGCGGTGTCCTGCTCTTTGCTGCGGCGGTCGAGCGCCAGGCCGCGGTCGCCATGCAGCGAGGGGTGCGGAAACAGGTTCTCCAGCACGCTCATCGAGCCGGCCAGGTTTTCTTCGAGTCGCTCGCCGGCCACATAGGCCACACCCGCGCGGATCGCATCGGCGCAGCTCTTGAACTGCACCGGCTGGCCGAGCAAGCTCATGCGCCCGGCCGAGAGCGGTTCGCGGCCAAACAGCGCGCGGCTGATGGCCTCGTGCCCCGCACCGCGCAAGCCCACCAGGCCCACCACCTCACCGCGCCGCACATCAAAGCTCAGCGGGCCGGCGTTGCCGCTGGCCGCGCCCTCCAGGCGCAGCACGGTGGCGCTGCTGGGCTGGGCGGGTGCCTTGTCCACGTTGTGCGCCAAGGCCTTGCCAACGATCAGGTGCACCAGCTCGTGTTGGTCGGTTTCGGCGGTGCGCAGCACGGTCACCAGCTTGCCGTCGCGCATCACCGCCGCGCGGTCAGAGATGGCCATCACCTCGTCCAGGCGGTGCGACACGTACATCATCGCCATGCCCTGGCGGCGCAGCTCGCGCAGCACACCAAAGAGGCGCTCCACATCGGCCATCGGCAGGCTGGCCGAGGGCTCGTCGAGCACCAGCAAGCGGGCCTGCACCTCCAGCGCGCGGCCGATGGCCAGCAGCGATTTTTCGGCCCGGGTGAGCGAGAACACGCGGCGCTCGGGGTCGATGTCGCAGCCCACACGCGCCATCACGCGGCGCGCGGTCTCGCGGGCGGCGCGCCAGTCGATCAGGCCAAAGCGCTTGCGGTAGCCCATGCCCAGCGCCACGTTCTCGGCCACGGTCATCCACTCCACCAGGCCCAGGTCCTGGTGGATGAAGGCCACGGGTTGGCGCGAGCGGTCGTTGCTGCGCCACTGCGACTCGGCTTGGCCGTCGAACAAGATGGCGCCGCTGTCGATCTTGTAGATGCCGGCCAGCAGCTTGATCAGCGTCGACTTGCCGGCGCCGTTTTCGCCCAGCAGCGCCACGATCTCGCCGGGGTGCACGTCAAAGCTCACGCTGTCCACGGCCTGCGTGCCGCCAAAGCGTTTGCTGATCTGCTGGAACTGAAGCAGGGCCGGGCCGCTGCGGGCGGCGTTCATGGCCGCGCTCACAGTTGCACCACCGTCGACACGTCCGGCTCGCGCTGGGTGGGGATGAAGCGCAGCACCTGCAGGCGGTCGGTGTCGAGCACCATCACGCGGTCGTTGTCTTGCGAGATGAAGGCCAGCGGCAGCGTGGGGTGGAAGGACAGCGCAATGGCGCGCGCTTCCATCTTCAGGTAGCCGGTTTCGGCCAGCGTCACCGGGTCGACCACCGAGAGGCTGCGGTCGCCGTAGTTGCTGGTGAACAGGCGGCCGTCGCGGGTGCGGTAGATGCGGGTCACGTCATCGCGCGAGGGCGCGCTGTGGCGCACCGTCATGGTGGCCGTGTCGATGGCCGAGAGCGTGTTGCTCCAGCGGTTGCTCACGTACAGCGTCTGCTCGTCCTCGCTCAGGCAGTAGCCCTCGGGCTTCTGACCGGGATGGCAGGCCACGGGCGGGGCCAGCGGGTCCCACGGCCGCACCTTGGTGACGGTGTGGCTGAGCAGGTTCATGCAGTAGGCCGTCTGGCCGTCGCGGCTCAGCGCAAACAGGTGGCTCTTGATGCCGCCCGAAGGCACGGCGCGGCGCGGCTGCGTGTCGGTGTCGGGCTGATCGAGCACCAGCAGCGTGGCCTTCTCTTCGCTCAGCGCGTAGAGCCGGTCCTGCGCGTCCATCTGCATGCCGTGGATGCGGTTGAACGGGAACAGGTCTATAGACCGGACCAGTTGACCCGAACGAATGTCGACCTGGAGGATGGTGTGACCGCCCGAGCCGATATGGCCCGAGGTCTCGACGCCGTAGTGGCCCACGTAGGCGTAGTGCTGGGCGCGGTCGGTGACGAATTCGTGCGGGAAGTCGGGCAGCGCGAGCGAGCGGATGCGCTCACCGGTGTCGATGTCGTACCAACTGATGCAGTGGGCACATTTCTCGACCAACAACAAGGTGTCTCGGGTCATGGTTTTTCTCCGTTCAAGGAGCCTGGATGCCGCGGGTGTTCAGCGTCAGGCGGTAGAGCGAGGTGGAAGCGCAGATGAACAGCTCGTTGCGATCGGTGCCGCCGAAGCTCAGGTTGCCGACCTTCTCGGGCACCGGGATGCGGGCCAGCCGCGTGCCGTCCGGGTGATAGATCTGCACGCCCTCTTGGCTGCTGGTCCAGAGCCAGCCGTTCGCATCGATGCGGAAGCCGTCCGGCAGGCCAGGCTCGATCACGGCGAACACGCGGGGGCGGGCCAGCGTGCGGCCCGCGACCACATCAAAGGCCACGATGTGGTGGTGGCCGCCGCCATCGCGCCGCAGTGCGGCCGAGGTGTCTGACACATAGAGCACCGACTCGTCGGGCGAGAAGGCCAGGCCGTTGGGCTCGTCCAGCCAGTCGCTGGCGATGTCGATGGCGCCGGTGGCGGGGTCGAAGCGGTAGAGGTGGTTGCCGCGCTGCTCGCTGGGTGCGGCGTGGCCTTCGCGGTCCGACAAGATGCCGTAGGGTGGGTCGCTGAACCAGATGCTGCCGTCGGACTTGACGACCACGTCGTTGGGCGAATTGAGCCGGCGGCCTTGGTAGCGGTCGACCACCACCTCGTCGCTGGCCACTTGCAGCGTGCCGGGCACAAAGCGGGTGCGCACGATGGCGCGCTGGCCGTGCGAGCAGTGCAGCAGCGCACCATCGGCCTCGCGGGTGTGGCCGTTGGTGAAGTCCACGGCCTCGCGCCACACGGTCAGGCCGCTCTGCGCCTGCCAGCGCAGCATGCGGTTGTGGGGGATGTCGCTCCACAGCAGCGAGCCGTCCTCGTGCATCCACACCGGCCCCTCGCTCCAGGCCGCACCGGTGCACAAGCGTTCGAGCTGCGCACCCGGGCGGATCGCCTGCGCGAAGCGGGCGTCAAACACATCGATGGCCATGGCTTATTTTTTGAGCTCGGAGAGCGTCGTCGTGTAGACGCTGTCGAGGTGGTGGCGGATGGCGTCGGCGGCGCGTGTGGGGTGCTTGGCGCGCAGCGCAGCGACGATGGCGCGGTGATCTTCGACGCTGCGGGCGATGGCGTCCTTGCGCTTGAGCGCCTTGCGGCGGGTGTCGAGCGCAAACGAGTAGAGGTCGATCACGAAGGTGGCCAGCAGGTCGTTGCCACAGGCCTCGTACATGGCGGTGTGGAACTCGCGGTCAGAAATTTGAAACCGCACCGGATCGTTCAGCATCGAGGCCTGCTCGGCCACCAGCGCCTCCAGGCGGTCGATCACCGCGGGCTTGATGCGCGCAGCAGCCAGGCGCACCACCTCGGCCTCCACCAAGGCGCGCGCCTCGGTCACTTCCTCGATCGACTTGCCCTTGAACAGGCCGAAGGAGGTCACCGTGTCCTGCAGCGACTGCCCGCCGGTGCCCAGCACCTTGGTGCGTGAGCCCTGCGACACGCCGATCATCTTGCGCCCGGCCAGCACCGAGATCGCGCCGCGCACCGATTCACGCGACACCGACAGCGTGGCCGCCAGCTCACGCTCCGAGGGCAGTTCGTCGCCAGGCTGCAGCAGGCCGGTCTGGATCATGGAGGCGATCTTGTCGGCCACCTGGTCCTTGACGGTGCGCTTGGTGATCTCGCGAGATCCGGCGCCGGGTACGCGGTGATGGAGGATGTCCACGGTGTGTGTGCAGGTCTGGTTGACTGGTTGGTCACGCATACCAGTTGGTCCGAAAAAGTGGCTCGTGGGTTTTCCCTAGCGTGGGAGCGATGGGGCTCAGACCGCCCTCCTCCAGGGCACAGCACGGCGCACATCCAGGCGCCCCCCCCGGCCTGCACCACGCAGCCACGCGCCGCCGCTCAGCGCCGTGCGGCGGTCAGGCTCAGCGCGCTGGGCGGCCGAGCGCCAAGGCGCGCAGCCGCTGGTGCGCCGCATCGTTGCCATCGGCGGGCAGGCTTTGCCGGGCCTGCAGGTAGCGGTGGCTGAACACGTCCAGATAGGCTTCCAGCGTGTGCGCGGCGTGCAGTTCGCCGGCCAGGGCCAGGCAGAGCGCGGCCACCTCAGAGGTGCAAAAGTGGTGCGCGTGCGAGGAGCGGCGCAGCCGGTAGCGTGAGAGCTGCTCGGGGTGCAGGCTGAGCACGGGCAAGGCGTTCAGGTAGGGGCTTTTGCGAAAGATCTTGCGCGCCTCCGACCAGGTGCCGTCAAGCAGGATGAACAGCGGGCGCGGGGCCGCTGCGGGTGTGGTTGACGAAGGCGCGGTGGCTTGCGTTGGGGCTGCTTCGGATGCGTCAGCATCGGACCCGGCATCCAACACTGTGATCACCCGCGCAGCCTCCGCAAACTCGCCCGGAAACACCACCACCGGCCGCCACTGTGGGTCGGCCAGCAGTGTGAGCAGCTCGGGTGGCACCTCGGTGCGCGACCAGGCAAAGGCCACCGTGTCGGGCACCACATCGGCAATCAGCCAGGCGGTGTTGCTGGGCTTCAAGGCCTCGAACTCGGCCATCAACACGCAAAAGCCCGCGCGCGTGGGCACCACGGGCCGCAGCGCGCACATGCAGTGGCTGGGGATGAGGCGGCAGTCGGCGCAACGTTCTTTGCGCGGCTCGCCCCGGTCAAGGCGGGGGCGAGTGGGGCTGTGGGCCAAGCTCTCGGCGCGCAGCCGCGCGACGGCGTGAAGGGTCATGGGGCGAGTCTAAGGCGCGGCCACGAAGGCCCTTCGGCGCGCGCCGGTCAAGCGCCCTGCGCGGCCTTCCACGCGCGCCAACCGCCATGTGCGGTGATGTCCACCGCGCCGGCCCAGCCGGCGTCTTCGCAGATGAAACCGCAGACCTCGCTGCCATCGGCCAGCAGCGTGCGGCCGATGCCCAAGGGCGCGGGGATGGCAGCGACGAAGCTGCCGAACTGCGTGGCCGGCAGCTCCCACACCTCCACGGCGATTGCGGCGCCACCCTCGGCCACGCGCTGCAGACCCGGGCGCTTGCCATCGGGCAGCGCATGCAGGCGGTAGACGGGCGCAGTGTGGGTGGCGGCCACCAGGCGGGCGCCACGGCTGCTGAGTTGCGGGTTGAGCGGCATGCCGCTGAGGTGGGCGCCACACACGGCCACGCGCACTTGGCCGCTGGTGCTGGCGAGTTCAGCGGCCGCAGGCGTGGGCAGCGGCACACCGGTGGCGCCGAGCGTGGCGGCCGGGCCAGTGAGCTGGGCTTGCCAGCGCGCGGCCAGGTGCAGCAGCGGCACGTCCTGGTGGGCGGGTGCGAAGAGCGTGATGCCAAAGGGGTTGGCGCCCTGCCCGAGCGAGCCGTCGACCCGCGCGGCGGGCACGGCCACGGCGCTGTAGTCGAGCAGGTTCATGAAGTTGGTGTACCAGCCCAGCTCGCTGTTGCGCAGGATGGGCTCGGCCAACATCGCTTCGATGCTGGGGTGGCCGGGCGCGGTGGGCGCGAGCACCGCGTCCACCCGACCCCACAGCGCGTCGTCGCAACGGCGCTTGAGGGCCTTGAGCCGGTACATGGCCGCAAAGGCATCGGCCGCCAGCGGCTTGGCGCCGCCCAGCGTGATCTCGCGCGTGACCGGGAACAGCGCCTCGGGCTGGGCGTCGATGAAACCGCGGATGGCCTGGTAACGCTCGGCCACCCACGGGCCCTCGTAGAGCAAACGCGCGGTCTCCAGCAGCGGCTCAAAGTCAATCTCCACCAGGTCGGCGCCCAGGCTCACGGCGTGAGCCACCGCCGCTTCGAAACCCGCTGCCCAGGCCGGGTCGGTGAAGCGGCGCTGCGCCGGCAGCGGCACACCCAGGCGCAGCGTGGCGCTGCGGCCGAAGTCGAAGCCGTGCGGCTCGGGCGCGCGGCTGAACGGGTCGTGCGCGTCAAAGCCCTCGGCCGCGGCCAGCACCCGTTCGGCATCTTGGGCGGTGAGCGCGAAGATCGACACCGCATCGAGCGAGCGGCAGGCCGGCACCACGCCGTGGGTGGACAGGCGGCCCAGGCTGGGCTTGAGCCCCACCAGCTGGTTGAACGCCGCCGGCACGCGGCCGGAGCCTGCGGTGTCGGTGCCGAGCGAGAAACTCACCTGGCCCAGCGCCACGCTGACCGACGAGCCCGCACTGGAGCCCCCCGAGACCAAGCTGGGGTCGAACGAATTCTGGCAAGCGCCAAACGGCGAACGCGTGCCGTTGAGGCCGGTGGCGAACTGGTCGAGGTTGGTTTTGCCGATGGGGATGGCGCCGGCATCGATGAGGTGTTGCACCACGGTGGCGCTGGCCTCGGGCGTGTAGGCAAAGGCCGGGCAGCCGGCGGTGGTGGGCACACCGGCCAAGTCGATGTTGTCCTTGATGGCAAAGGGCACACCGTAGAGCGGCAGGCTGGCCGCATCGGCGCGGGCCATCAGCGCGCGGGCGTCAGCACGCAGCGCCTCGGCATCGCGGCGGTGGATCCAGGCGTGCTGCGGGTCGGCCGCGGTGGCGGCGATCACCTGCTCGATCACGTCAAGTGGGCTGTGCGTGCCAGCGGCGTAGGCGCTGCGCAGGCTGTGCAGATCGAGGGAAAGGCGGTCGGGTGTCGTCGTGCTCATGGCAGGTTCGTTCTCGTGCGGGGCGTTCGGTTGGGCGTTCGGTTGTGCGTTCGGTCGTGCGTTCGGCGAAGCGATGTCAAGTGATGGCGAAGCGGTCAGGGTTCAGCGTTGAAGCGCGGGCCTCACAGCCCCTCGCTCAGCACCACCACGTTCTGGCCGGCGCTCACCGGAGCGCCTTCGCGGCAACCCAGGCTGAGCACGCGGCCGGCGATGGGCGCCACCACGGCGAACTCGGTTTTCATCGATTCAACGATGACCAGGGTGTCACCCGGCTGCACGGCCTGGCCAGGCTCGACCAGCACGCGCCAGACGCTGCCCGGCACCTGCGTGGCCACGGCACGTGCGCCTTCGGGCACAGCGTCGTCGGCAGCCGCGGGCGGCGGATCGGCCTCGCCCACGTACTCGGCCTGGCCGGCCTCGCGCCAGCGCTCTCGCTCCTCGGCAAAGGCCTGGCGCTGGCTGGCGCGGAAGGCGGCGATGCCCTCGGCTTCGGTGTCGAGGAAGTGTTGATAGGCCTGCAGCGAGAACGTGCCCGGCTCGGTGCGCAGCGTGTGGCGGCCAGCAGGGAAGTCGCGGCGGATCTGCGCCAACGCATCGGGGCTGACGGGGTAGAAGCGGATCTGGTCGAAGAAGCGCAGCAGCCAGGGCTTGCCAGCTTCGAAGTCGGTGGCACCATCGCGCGCATCGCGCGCATCGCGCCAGCGGTTCCACATCTGCAGCGTGCGGCCGACGAACTGGTAGCCGCCTGGGCCCTCCATGCCGTAGACACAGAGGTAGGCGCCGCCGATGCCGACCGCGTTTTCGGGCGTCCAGGTGCGGGCCGGGTTGTACTTGGTGGTGACCAGGCGGTGGCGCGGGTCGAGTGGCGTGGCCACGGGTGCGCCCAGGTACACGTCGCCGAGGCCCATCACCAGGTAGCTCGCGTCGAACACGGTGCGGTGCACCGCGTCGATGTCGGGCAGGCCGTTGATGCGGCGGATGAACTCGATGTTGCTCGGGCACCAGGGCGCGTCGGGCCGCACCGATTGCATGTACTTCTCGATCGCCAAGCGCGTGCTCGCGTCGTCCCACGACAGCGGCAGCCACACGGTGCGCGACGGCACGCTGAGCTGCTCGGTGGGGCCGAGTGCTTCGTCGGCGGCGGTGAGTGCCGCCAGCAGCGCCTCGCGGCTGACCTGCGCCGGGTCGTAGTGCAATTGCAGCGAGCGGATGCCGGGCGTGAGGTCGGTGATGCCGGGCAGCTGGCCGGCGGCTTGCGCGGCCTGCAGCGCCTGCATCAGCGCGTGCACCCGCAGGCGCAGCGCGATGTCGAGCACCAGCTCGCCCAGCTCCACCAGCAGGTAGCGGTCACCCGCCTGGCGCACCACCATGGCCGGGCGGCCGGGTGCGGCCGGGCGCTGCAGCAGGCGCGGGTCGCTCAGCACCGGGGCGCTGGGCCACGCACCCGCAGCAGGGGCTTGCAGCGCCTTGACCTGCGCCTCTCGCGCGGTCTGCAGCGCCAGCGCGGCGTCGTGCGAGATGGCATGGAAGCGCACGGTGTCGCCCGGCTTCAACTGGCCGAGCTTCCAGCGCTCGGCGGCCACCACCACGGCGGGGCAGACGAAGCCGCCCAGACTCGGGCCGTCCGGGCCGAGGATCACCGGCATGTCGCCCGTGAAGTCGATGGCACCAATCGCGTAGGCGTTGTCGTGGATGTTGGACGGGTGCAGGCCCGCCTCACCGCCGTCGTGCCGCGCCCACTGTGGCTTGGGGCCGATCAGGCGCACGCCGGTGCGGCTGGAGTTGTAGTGCACCTGCCAGTCGGTGGCGAAGAAGGTGGCCACATCGGGGTCGGTGAAAAAATCGGGGGCGCCGTGCGGGCCATACAGCACGCCGATCTGCCACGCCGTTTGCAGCACCGGCGCCACGCCCGCAGGCAATGGCGCAGCCTCGGGCAAGGCGACTGCCTGTGAGCCCACGTGCAGCAGGTCACCGGCGCGCAGCGTGCGCCCGCCATGGCCACCAAACTGGCCGAGGGTGAAGGTGGCGGCGCTGCCCAAATACAGCGGCACATCGAAGCCCCCACGCACCGCCAACGTGGCGCGCAAGCCGGCGCCTTGCACCTGGCCCAGGCGCAGCACCGCGCCGGCAGGCACAGCCACGGCTTGGTTCAAGGGCAGCGGCGTCACGGTGCCATCGGCCCGCTCCAGCGTCACGTTCAACGCGGCGCCCACCAGCGCCACCATGGTGTTGGCGTGGGCGCGCAGCGTGGGGCCGCTGAGGGTGATCTCCAGCGCGGGTGCGCTGCTGGCATTGCCCAGCAGGCGGTTGGCCAGGCGGTGGCTCAGGTCGTCCATCGGGCCGCTGGGCGGCACGCCCACGTCCCAGTGGTGCAGGCGGCCGGGCCAGTCTTGCACACTGGTCTGCACACCCGGCTCCAACACCTCCAGCGCCAGCGGCGCGTAGGCGAACTCACCCAGGCTGCGCGTCACCAAGCGGCCCGCCACAAAGGTGCTCTCGGCCGACAGCGCGCGCAGGTAGCGCAGATTGGTTTCGATGCCCGCCAGGCGTGTGTCGGCCAAGGCCTGCTGCAGCTTGGCCACCGCCTCGGCGCGGTCGCGGCCGGTGACGATCAGCTTGGCGATCATCGGGTCGTAGTGCGGCGGCACCTCGCTGCCGCGCGCCACCCAGGTCTCAATGCGCGCATGGGCCGGGAACACCACCTCGGTCAGCAGACCGGCGCAAGGCTGGAACTGCCGCGCCGGGTCCTCGGCGTAGAGGCGCACTTGAATCGATGCACCTTGCGGCGCGGGCACGTCGAGCGCAAACACATCGCCCCGCGCCAGCTTCACCATCCAGGCCACGAGGTCGATGCCGGTGACCTGCTCGGTCACGCCGTGCTCCACCTGCAGGCGGGTGTTGACCTCCAAAAAGTAGAAGGCGCCGGTGTCGGCGTCGAGCACGTATTCCACGGTGCCGGCAGAGCGGTAGTTGACGGCGCGGCCCAGGCGCAATGCGGAGTCGATCAAGGCGCCGCGGGTGTGTGCGGGCAGGTGCGGCGCGGGGGTTTCTTCCACCACCTTTTGGTTGCGGCGCTGGGCTGAACAGTCGCGCTCGCCGAGGGCCACCACGTTGCCACGGCCATCGCCAAACAGCTGCACCTCGATGTGGCGCGCCCGCTCGACGAACTTCTCGACGAACAAGCCGGCGTCTTTGAAGTTGGCGCGCGCCAGCCGCGCCACGGCGTCAAACGCGGGCGCCATCTCGGCCGCGCTGCGGATCAGCCGCATGCCGATGCCGCCGCCACCGGCCGTGCTTTTGAGCATCACCGGGTAGCCGATGCGCTGTGCCTCGCGCCCCGCCTCATCCACGTCCGCCAGCAGGCCGCTGCCGGGCAGCAGCGGCACGCCATGCGCCACCGCCAGTTCGCGTGCGGTGTGCTTCAAGCCAAAGGCGCGCATCTGCGCCGGCGTGGGGCCGATGAAGGCGATGCCGGCGGCTTCGCAGGCTTCGGCAAAACCGGGGTTCTCCGACAAGAAGCCGTAGCCGGGGTGGATGGCACCCGCGCCGGTCTGCTTCGCCGCGGCCAGGATGGCCTCGGTGTGGAGGTAACTCTGTGCGGCCGGCGCCGGGCCGATGCACACGGCCACATCGGCCTGCGCCACGTGGGCCGAATCGGCATCGGCCTCGGAATACACGGCCACCGACTTCAGGCCCAGGGCCTTCAGGCTGCGGATCACGCGGCAGGCGATGGCGCCGCGGTTGGCGATCAGGACGGTGTCGAAACCAGGGAGGGGTGCATTCATGGCGGCGTGCGCTCCGGCCAGGGGCGGGTCGTCCCGCGACAAAGAAGAAGCGCAGCGCGAGTCGTCCCGCGTGCGCGGCCCGGATGGGCCGTGGCGCTCAGTCCCAGATCAAAAACTCAACCGGCGTCGGCTCATACGCATTGCACGGGTTGTTGAGCTGCGGGCAGTTGGAGACCAGCATGTAGAGGTCCATCTCTGCGCGCAGCTCCACGTACTTGCCCGGGCCACTGACCCCGTCGGCAAAGGTGAGTTGGCCGTCGGCGGTGACGGGCACGTTCATGAAGAAGTTGATGTTGGGCACCAGGTCGCGCTGGCCCAGGCCCACGTCGGCCTGCTGCAGCGCGAGCAGGTAGTTGTCGCGGCAGCTGTGCATGAACTTCTTTTGCAGCGCGTAGCGCACGGTGTTGCTCTCGGCCGCGCAGGCGCCGCCCAGGGTGTCGTGGCGGCCGCAGGTGTCGGCCACGATTTCCAGCATCGGCCGGCCCAGGTTGCTCATCAGCACCGAGCCGGTGGTGAGGTAGATGCCGCCCTGGCGCAGCAGCGTGTGTGTGGCGCTGTAGTGCTCGCTGGCGTCGTGGCGGGCGTAGAAGATGATGTCGACGGCCTGGTTGCCTTCGAGGTCAACGATGCGCAGGGTTTGGCCTTGCCGGATCTCGGTGAACCAAGGCTCACCGGCCGGCTGGCGGTGGCGCAGCGTGGCGGCCTCGGGCTGCAGGGTGCTCTCGTGGAGGCGGATGGCGGTGGCGGTGGGGGTCACGGTGGCGGTGCTCATGGTGCGTGGACTCCGGGTTCAGCTGAGCGCAAAGGTGTCGCTGTTGTGCAGCGCTCGGGCGCACTCGGGGCGGAAGCGGCGGCACAGGTCGTCGGCCGGCGCCGGGCCGCAGCGCCAGGCGGCCACACCCACCTTGCCGGGCGCATAACCGGGGCGCGGGTCCAGCGGGTGGGGCGCGGTGCTGAGGGCGACGATCACGTCCATGTCCATCCGCAGCTCCACCATCGCGCCCTTCACGGGGCGCTCGGCGTCAAACTGAAAACGCCCCTCGGCATCGACGCTGACCTTGCTGAACAGGTTGACCGGCGCGATCTGGTCGCGCGCGGTGAGGCCGTGTTTGCCGGTCTCGATGAGCAGGCCGTCGCGACCGCTGCGCTGCATGGCGTTGCGGTGTTGTTCGTAGCGGCGCGGGCCGTACTTGGCCTCCATCGTGGGCGTGTCGAGCAGCGCGCCGAGCGGGTCGTGCCAGCCCAGTGTGTCTTGCGTGAACGAGGCCATGCTGCGGCCGTTTTCGCTCATCAGCACATGGCCGGCGCGGTAGTGCGCGGTGTGCTGGGCCTTGAGGCTGTCGGGCATGTTGTAGCGCTCCAGCGTGTGGTGGGCGGCGTAGAGCACCAGCGACACATTGGCGCGCTCGTCCAGCGCCACGAAGCGCAGCGCCGTGCCGCGCGACAAGCGCCAGCTCCAGTGCGCGCCGCCAGGCAGGGTCTCGCTCCACACCACCTGGTCGGCGGGCAGCTCGGGCGCAAACCGCTGCCAGTGGGCGATGGCGTCCACCGGGTTGGACACGGGCGGGTTGTCGAGGGTGTGTTCGGGGGTGTGTTCGGGATGATGGAGGCTCATGGGTGTGTCGCTCACTCGGTGTCGAGGTGGGTGTCGACCGTGCCTTGCGAGAGCTTGCGCAGCAGCTCGACGTCGGTCTTCATGCCGGAGGTTTCGCGGATGCGTTCCAGGATCTCGCGCTTGAGCGCGGTGAACTCAGGCGCCAGCTTCATGTCCTGCGTGCGCTCGGTGGGCAGCGGCACCTCGTAGATGGTGTCGATGCGGCCGGGGCGCGGCGCCATCAGCACGATGCGCTGGCCGAGGTAGATGGCTTCTTCAACGTCGTGGGTGACGAAGACGATGGTGCTGCGCTCCAGGCGGTGCACGTGCAGGATCAGGTCGTGCATGACCTCGCGCGTCTGCGCGTCGAGCGCGCCAAAGGGCTCGTCCATCAGCAGCATCTGCGGTTGGCCCATCAGCGCGCGGGCAATGGCCACGCGCTGCTGCATGCCGCCGCTGAGCTGGTTGGGGTACGACTTGGCGGATGCCGTGAGGCCCATCAGCCGCAGCAGCGCATCGGCGCGACCCGACGCCGCCTCCACATCGCCCAGGCTGCGCTCGCGGGTGTGGGCGCTGAGCTGGCGGCAGAAGCGGATGTTGTCGATCACGTTCAGCCAGGGGTAGAGGCTGTAGTGCTGGAACACCATGGCGCGGTCTTGCCCCGGGCCGGTGATGGGCACACCGTCGACCTTGACCGCGCCGCGGCTGTGCGACTCCAGGCCGGCGATGGTGCGCAGCAGGGTGGACTTGCCGCAGCCCGAGGCGCCCACAAAGGTGACGAATTCGTTGGCGCGGATCTGCAGGTTCACGTCCTGCAGCGCGGTGACGGCCTTCGGGGCCTCACCAAAGAACTTCCACACGCCTTCGCAGGCGATCTTGGGGGTGCTGGGTTCAGGGGTGCTCATGGCATCAGCTCCGCAGGTACAACCAAGGGAAGGCCTTGCGGTGCGCGAGGCGAAACAGCTGGTCGATGGCCAGGCCGATGAAGCCGATCAACAAGATGCCGGCAAAGATCTTGTCGGTCTGCAAAAAGCGTTGCGCCTTCAAGATGGAAAAGCCCAGGCCCGAGTTGGCGGCCACCAGTTCGGCCACCACCAGGTAGGTCCAGGCCCAGCCCATGGTGACGCGCAGGGTGTCGAGCAGCGCCGGTTTGGCCGAGGGCAAGATCACCCTCTCCACCACCTCGCGGGTGGTGGCGCCCATGGTCTGCGCAGCCTCGATCTGCGCCATGGGCACACGGCGCACGTCCTCGGCCACCATCAACACCATCTGGAAAAAGGTGCCGATGAAGATGATGGCCACCTTGGCGCCTTCATCGATGCCCACCCACAGCATCACCAACGGAATGAAGGCCACGGCGGGCATGTAGCGGATGAAGTCGGTCAGCGGCTCCAGCAGCGCCTGCACCGCGCGCCAGCTGCCGATGCACAGGCCCAGCGGCAGCGCAATGGCGGCCGACAGCGCCCAGCCCGCCACCACGCGCCAGGTGCTGATGGCCATGTCGCCGAGCAGGTCGTCGTCGCGCCACCACGTGCCCAGGCGCGCCAGCACCTTGCCCGGCCCGGGCAGGAACACCGGGTCCACGATCTCGGAGGCTGCGAGCAGCGCCCAGCCCAGCAAGGGCAGCAGCAGACCCAGCGCCGCCAGCAGCCAATAGGCGCTGGTGGGGATGGCCTGTCGGGGAGAAGTCCAGCTCATGGGTCAAGGCTCCGGATCGTGAGAGGGGCGCGGCGGGTGTGGCCCAGCGGCAGCCGCGGAACCGGCTCTGCCGGGCCGCTGGCTGCGCCCCCTGAGGGGGCTTCGGGGGGAGTCCGCTTATTTCAGTGCGTCGGCCAAGAGGGAGGCATCGATGCCCTTGGCCGCATCGGGCACACCCTCGATCAGCTTGTGCTCCTTCAAGAAGCCCAGCACCTTCGGCGTCACGCCCACCAGCGAGGTGGCTTGGGCCGGGTCGAGCGCGGCCTTGTTGGCGGCGGCGTCAAAGAACTTGGTGCCGGGCATGAAGACCTGGTACTCGTCGGCCTTCATGCTGACCACTTTGGCCATGATCTTGGCGGCCTCGGCGGGCTGCTCGCGGATGAACTTCTCGGTGTCGAACCAGGCCTTGATCATGCCGACCAGGTCTTTGCGCTTGGCGGCAATGGCTTTTTCTTGCGCCACCAACAAGTCGGGCACCAGGCCCGGCATGTCTTTGGACGTGAACAGCGCGCGGCCCTTGCCGCTGCGGGTGATCTGGTCGATCCAGGGGTTCCACACCACGGCGGCGTCCACCTTGCCACCCAGGAAGGCAGCGGCGGCATCACCGGCCGCGAGGTTGACGATCTTCACGTCGCTGGGCTTCAAGCCGTTGGCTGCCAGTGCGTTGGCCAGCACAAAGTGCGAGATGCTGAATTGCTCCAGCGCCACTTGTTTGCCCTTCAGCTCGGCAAACGATTTGATCTTGGGCGAGACCAGCAGCGCGTCGTTGCCGGCGGAGTTGTCGTTGACCAAAATGGTCTTGAGCTTGATGCCCTTGGCGAGCGGGCCCAAGGTGTCGGACCAGGTTTGCGAGTTGGCATCGAGCTGGCCGGCCGAGAGCGCCGAGACCGAGTCGGTGTAGTTGGCAAACCAGACCAGCTTCACGTCGGCGCCGTGCTTCTTGAAATAGCCCTTCTGCTCGGCCACATACCAGGCCACCCAGCCCGGCCAGTCGGAGACACCGACCTTCACTTCGGCCGCGGCCGGCGCACTGGCGCCCAGCGCGCTGGCAAACACAGCCACGGCGCCCAGCGGCGCAGCAAGGCGCGAGCGCCAGCTGGTGCGGGCAGAAGCAATGCGGGAGACGGTCTTGCGCGAGGTGATTGGTTCAGACATCCAGGGCTCCATCAGGTCGGTCAACAAAAAAACGCAGCGAGAGACAGCACCTCACAACGAAGTGTTTCTCCCGGGCTTTTGTCCCGCCGTGGAGCCTGACCACCGTCCATGCGCTGATCGAATGCGATCAGACCGCGCGGGGTGATTGAGGCCGGTTGCTCTCGGACCAGCACGCGCTGCGAGGCTGTGTGACCAGACCCACAGGCGCCGGAACCCTAGCGACCCTTCGGTGAGCGATGCGACATCGCTTTCCGCACAAGGTTTAGCAAGTGGCGGGCCAAGCTGGGTTCACCGGGAGCGGCCACACTCCGTGGCCAGGCGCCGCACCAGGCTTGGGCAGTTTGCGCACGCGGCGCGCTGCTTGGCAGCGCAGCGCACCCCAGCGCGGTGCACCGCCGCTTCAACGTGCTTGCTGCGGTACAACGTCATCAGCGTGGGCGATCTGCTTCATTGACGATGGCACACATGGCGCGCACGAACCCACCCCCACAAACATGCATCCGCCGCAGGGTCACCCGCACAGCGCACAGACGGCAGCGCGAAGATCACGGCAAGATCAAACCCAGCGTGTGATCGACCACGCCCCCACATCGACACGGAGCCCCCCATGGACTCGCCCCAGCACCACAACACCATGACCGACCTCTTCGACCAGCTGGGCCTGCCCAGCTCGCCCGAGGCCATCTCCACCTTTTTCAGCAGCCACCGCGACCTGCCGCTCACCACGCGGCTGTGGGAAGCGCCGTTCTGGTCGCCCTCGCAAGCCAGCTTTTTGCAAGAAGGCCTGCAGGCCGATGGCGACTGGGCCGAGATCATCGACGCGCTGAACGCCAGCCTGCGCCGGCAGCCGCCACTGGGCGCATCCGCATGAGCCGGCACACGCCCGCCATGCGGCCCAGCCCGGCGCACCGCACACCGCAGCAGACGCAGCAGCAGCAGCAGCACACACCGCTTCAAGCGCAGCGACGCGCGCTGGCCGCACTGGGCCTGAGCGCGCTGGCCCTGGCGGCCACCACCAGCAGCCACGCCAGTGAGCCCTTGAGCAGCCTCGGCCCCAACCCCACCCTGCCCGCGCCCGAGCACCGCTTGCTGCCCACAGTGAACGTGGCCGTGGCCACGCCCTGGCTGCCCGGCCAACAGCCCGTGCCCGCCATCGGCCTGCAGGTGACGCGCTTTGCCGAGGGCCTCAGCCACCCGCGCTGGCTGCACGTGTTGCCCAACGGCGATGTGCTGGTGGCCGAGAGCAACGCCCCGGCCAAAAAGACGTCTGGCGGCCTGATGGACTGGATCCGCGGCCTGGTGATGAAACGCGCCGGCGCCGGTGTGCCCAGCGCCGACCGCATCACCCTGCTGCGCGACACCGGCGGCGACGGCGTGGCCGATGTGCGCAGCGTGTTCATGAGCGGCCTCACCTCGCCCTTTGGCATGGCGCTGGTGGCCGACACCTTGTATGTGGCCAACGCCGATGCGCTGGTGAAAGTGCCCTACACACGCGGCGCCACCCAGGTCGAGGCCGCGCCCGACACCGTGCTGCCCCTGCCCGCCGCGCGCAACCACCACTGGACCAAAAACGTCATCGCCAGCGCCGATGGCCACACGCTGTACGTCAGCGTGGGCTCCAACAGCAATGTGGGCGAAAACGGCCTGAACGAAGAAGAAGGCCGCGCCGCCATCTGGGCCGTGGACCGCGCCAGCGGCCAAGCGCGCCCCTATGCCAGCGGCCTGCGCAACCCCAACGGCATGGCGTGGGCGTCAACGGGCAAGGCCGGCGACGCGCCCGTGCTGTGGACGGTGGTGAACGAGCGCGACGAACTCGGCAACGACCTCGTGCCCGACTACCTCACGTCCGTCCAACAAGACGACTTCTTCGGCTGGCCCTGGAGCTACTGGGGCACCAACGTGGACACCCGTGTGCAGCCGCCCCAGCCCGACAAGGTGGCCCGCGCCCGCGCACCCGACTACGCCCTGGGCGCCCACGTGGCCGCCCTCGGCCTGGCCCGCAGTGCCGGCTTGGCCAACTGGCCCAGCGCGTATCAGAGCGGCATGTTCATCGGCGAACACGGCTCCTGGAACCGCGAGCCCGCCAGCGGCTACAAGGTCGTCTTCGTGCCGTTTGCCAACGGCCAACCGGCCGGCCTGCCGGTGGACGTGCTCACCGGTTTTCGCGACAGCGAGGGCCACGCCCTCGGCCGCCCGGTGGGCGTGGCCATGGATGGTCGCGGTGGCCTGCTGGTGGCCGACGATGTGGGCAATGTGATTTGGCGGGTGACGGCAGCTGGGCGGTGAGGCGATGAGGCGATGAGGCGATGAGGCGATGAGGCAGTCTGCGCACCTGGGCGGGCATGCGAGGGCCATCACGCTCCTCTGCGTCACCCCTGAGATCGGGCTGGGCACGGGGCACGGGGCACGCAGCTGGCCGCCCCAAAGTGCGTCCGGCTCAGCGCAGCGCCGCTTGAAACCCGGCACGGTGTGCCGCCACATGGGCCCAGTCGCGGCGGTAGATCTGAAGGTGTCCGGCCTCGGAGAAGTCGCCGTGGCAAATCACTTCTGCGGGCTGCTGCGCTGACACGCGCCTGCCGCGGCGCAAGCGCTGAGCCCCCGGCCGCAGCCCATGCCGCACCCACGCACCACAGCGCGGGCCGCCCCAGAGGGGTGACGGGTGGAGGCGCAGCAGGGGTGTTGCGCGCAGTGCGGTGTCGGTCGTCATCGCGAGGGCTGCGGCTTCGGGCCAGGGCGTCGATCAGTACAGCGTGTCGCGCTGGCGCTGCGGCAACGCCCGGTCGTAGTCGTCACCGCCCACCTCGCGGTTCGTCAACGCCGCCAGCATCGCCCCGGCCGAGGGCACGTCAGCGGGGGCCGACGCGGCCTGCCACAGGCCCGAGCGCAACATGGCGCGGCCGCATTGAAACATCACCGAGTCCACGGCCACCCGCACCACGCACTTTGGCAACGCGCCATCCACGGCGAATGAGGCCAACAGGTCAGGCGCCACCGACACCTCGGCCCGGCCCGTCACCCGCAGGCTCTCGCCCACCCCGGGCACCATGAAGAGCAACGAAATGCGCGGATCGCGCAGCAGGTTGCGCAAGCCGTCGATGCGGTTGTTGCCGCGCCGCTCGGGCAGCAGCAGCGTGTGGGCATCCACCACCCGCACCAGCGGCGCGGGGTCGCCCCGCGGCGACACTGCCAGGCCCGTCGGCCCCACCGTGGCCACGACGGCAAATGGCGAGGCCTCGATCCAGCGGCGGTACACGGGGTGGAGGTGGTCGACCTCCTTGCGGAGGGAGGCGTCGCCCACTGGCCCGAACAAGGCCTGCAGTTCAGCGTCGGTGCGGATGAGGTGGTCGTCTGACATCGCTCAGCCCTTGCCGTCGCGGTGAAAGATGGCTTTGGTGTCTTCGAACCCGATGGGCGTGGACGTGTGCTCGTGCACGACCCGCAACACATGGCCGCGCGACTTGAGCACCCAGGTGATGCGGCTCTGCATGGAGCGAAGCTCTTGGCCGTCGGCCGAAAACGCAGCGAACCGCACCACGGCGCTCATGGAGGCGAAGCTGGGTTCACCCACGATCTTCACGTCATCAAAGGTGACGCGCACGGTCTCGGTGCCGAGTGATGCGAACCATCCTTCGACAGCGATTCTCCAGGCCGCAGCGCCCTCGTACGTCCAGATGCCCCAGGTGTCGAACACCCTCACATCCGGGTCGTAGAGGTGCATGAACGTTTCAGCGTTCTTGGCCAAGACGGCCGACTTGTAGGTCTCAAGCGCGCGCAGCACCTGCTTCTCAGGGTCGTTCACGATGCATCTCCGGGTGAGGATCAAATGGGCTGGGTGATTGTGTGCCGCCGAAGGCGCGCACCCCCCACCGGGCCGAGCAAGGTGATGCGCCGAGCGAGTGCAGCCATCGCGTCGACAGCATGACTCACGCCTGAGTCTGCGCGCGCCGGTAGTGCATGGCCACCGCGCCGTTGCGCAGCGGTGTGGCCGAGATCAGTTCGAGCCGTCGCGTACCGGGCAGCCCACCCTCAAACAGGGTCGGGCCGTGGCCGGCGATCCGGGGGTGGACGAGAAACTGGTACTCGTCGATCAGATCCAGCCGGTCCAGCGCGAGCGCGAGCTTGCCGCTGCCCAGCAGCACACCGGCTGGGGTCGCGTCCTTGAGCGCCTGGATGCCCGCGCGCAGGTCGCCTTCGATGTGGTGGCTGTGGGCCCAAGGGAAGTCATGTCGGGTCGACGACACCACAAACTTCGGCTTGGCCTCCAGCTTGACCGCCCACTCGCGAATCGCCGGTGGCGCCGCCACCTCGCCGCGGGCCACCGCTGGCCAGTAGCTCTCCATCATCTCGTAGGTGACCCGGCCCCACAGCATCGCCCCACCCTCGTCCATCAGCCGGGTGAAAAAGGCGTGCGTCTCGTCATCGGCGATGCCTTCCCGGTGGTCGACACAACCGTCCAGGGTGAGGTTGATGCTGAAGGTCAG
>JBEAOO010000006.1:0-53867 GCA_041164825.1 Pseudomonadota bacterium
CCATGCACGCCGACAACTTCCAACTCGACACCTACCTCGCCCGCATCGGCCACACAGGCCCTGTGGCTGCGACCCTGGCCACCCTGAGTGCACTGATGCGCCAGCAGTTGTTCACCGTGCCGTTTGAAAACCTCGATGTGCAGGCCGGCAAGGGCGTGTCGCTGGTGCCCGAACACATCGTCAGCAAGATCCTCGGCGACCAGCGCGGCGGCTACTGCTATGAGGTCAATGGCCTGTTCGCGATGGCGCTGCAGGCCATCGGTTTGCCCTACCGCATGGTGGCGGCACGGCCCATGTTTTACCCCGCGCGCCGGCCCAAAACCCACATGGCCCTGGTGGTGCAGGCCGAGGGTGCCGAGTGGCTGTGTGACCTGGGGTTTGGCAGCTACGGCATCCGCGCGCCCATGAGCCTGAGCGAGCTGGACGTGCCCGTGGCCCAGCACCCCGACACCTTCCGCCTCAGCCGCAACGCGGTTGGCGAGTACCTGTTGCAGGCGCTTGTGCAAGGCGAGTGGGCCAACCAGTACGGTTTTGATTTGTCGCCCTGCGAGTGGGTGGACTTCATGCCCGCCAACTGGATGAACTCGACCCACCCCGACGCCATCTTTGTGCAAAAGCGCGTGGTGGTGCGCCACCACCCCGAGGGGCGCGACATCTTGCTTGGCGACGCGCTGAAGACCGTGCGCGGCAGCGAGGTGCTGCAACGCACGCTGGCTGAGGCCGAGATCGCACCCGTGCTGCGCGACACCTTTGGCTTGGTGGCGCCCGCCGCAGCCTGACGCTCAGCCTGCGGCCAGCAGCCGCAGCGCGCTCTCAAACTGGCGCGGCTCGCCGCTGATCGGGTCGGTGAAGCTCAGCCACTGAGCCAGCAGTTGCAAGGGCAGGTTGGCATCGTCGCTGCCCATCGCTTGCAACACCGGGTACAGCGTGTCGCCCACGATGGGGCAGCCCAGCGCCGCGCAGTGCACGCGCAATTGGTGGGTGCGGCCGGTGAGCGGCGCCAGCTGGAGCAGCGCGCGGCCGGCCTCGGGCCAGCGCGTTTGCAGCGTCAGCGTGGTCTCGCTGTTGGGTTCACCCGGCACTTCGCGCATGCGCAGAAAGTGGTCGTCCTGCGCCATGTGGCTGCGGTGCGTGCTCGGCTCACCCACGTGCCAGCCTGCATCGCCCTCGGCAGGCGGCCAGTGCACCACCGCTCGGTAGCGCTTGTGCACCGTGCGCTCGGCAAACAAGCGCTGGTAGACGCCGCGTGTGGCCGGTTGGCGGCTGAACACCAGGAGCCCGGCGGTCTCGCGGTCCAGCCGGTGCAGCGGCGCCAGGTCGGCCTCGCCGGTTTGTTGTTTGAGCCGCACCAGCGCGGTGTTCTTGAGGTGCTGGCCGCCGGGAATCGCAGCCAGGAAATGCGGTTTGTCGATCACCAGCAGGTGCGCGTCCTGCCACACGATGGGCAGCGGCTCAGCGCTCACCACCTCATCCGGAAGCTCGCGGTAATAAAACACCCGCAGCTGCTTCTCGTGCGGCCGCTCGGGCGTCACCGCCACGCCGTGTTCGTCCACCACCTCGCCGCGCAGGCAGCGTTGGTGCCACACCTCCGGCGCCACGCCGGCAAAACGCGCCTGCAAACAGGCCAGCACCGTGGGCCAGGGGCCGGCGGGCAGGGCGGCAATGCTGGGTGCCACGCCGTCGCGCAGGGGCAGGGGCGCCGCCAAGCGGGGTCGTGTCACGGGTCGTGCGGGTCGTCGCCACGCGAGGCGGCTTCGGCCAGGCGGCGAGCACGCGCCAAGCGCCACACATCGTCGGCCTCGCCGCTGGCATACACCTGCTCGGGCGTGGTGCCAGTTTCTTGCAGGCGGGTGTCGAGCGCGGTGCGGTTGTCGAACACAAAACACTCGCCCTGCCAGTCGCGCTCGGCGTCGGGCAGCTGCGCAAAGTAGTTCAGGATGCCGCCGTCCAGCTCCAGCATGGCCACACCCCGTTGGGCCAGCCAGGCGCTGGTTTTTTCGCAGCGGATGCCGCCGGTGCAGTACATGGCCACGGTTTTGCCCTCGGCCTGCCAGGTGGGCAACTGCGCCTCCACCCAGGCCGGAAAGTCGCGGAAGTGCTGCACCTGCGGGTCGATGGCGCCGCGAAAACGCCCCAACCGAAACTCAAAGCTGTTGCGGTTGTCGATCAGCACCACATCGTCGCGGTCGAGCATCTCGCGCCACTGCGCGGGGCTCAGCGCCTGGCCCACATGGCCCACGGCATTCACGCCCGGCACGCCCAGCGGCAAGACCTCGGCGCGGTGGTGCACCTTCATGCGCTGAAACGGCGGCGTGATGCAGCCGCTGCGTTTGATGGGCAGATCGCGCATCAGCGGGCCCAGCACCGGCTCGGCGCCAAGTGCGGCGTAAAACGCATCCAACTGCGCCACGCGCCCGGCCAGCATGGCGTTCACGCCCTCTTGCGCCACCAAGATGCAGCCGCTGAGGTCGCGGGTCAGCGCCCGCAAGGTGTCCACCGCGCGCGCCACCGCGTCGGTGTCACCCAGATCGGTAAAACGGTAGAACGAGTCGTGGCACAGCGCGTGCGGGTGGGGTTCGGAGGCGGGCAGTGCGGACATGTCCCGATTGTCGATCACCCGCCGCGATGCGTTGTCACGCGCCAGCCTCGATAATCGGCGATTGACCTTCTGAGTGACCCCATGGCCGTTTTGTCCCTTTCCAACGCCCACCTGGCCTTTGGCCACGTGGCCCTGCTCGACAGCGCGGCGTTTTCGCTCGAAACCGGCGAACGCCTGGGCCTGATCGGGCGCAACGGCGCCGGCAAGTCCTCGATGCTGAAAATCCTCGCCGGCCTGGAGAAGCTCGACGAGGGCCTGCTGCAGATGACGCAGGGCCTGCGCATCTGCTACGTGCCGCAGGAGCCGGTGTTTGACCTGTCGATGAGCGTGTTCGACGTGGTGAGCCTGGGCGTGGCCGAGGCCAAGGCCTGCCGCGACGCCTACGAGGCGCATGAAGACGGCGTCGACCTGGACGCCCTGCAAACCCGCATCGAAGCGCTCGACGCCTGGAATTGGGAGCAGCGCGTGGAGACCACGCTCGGCCAGTTGCACCTCGACGGCACGCGCATCGTCGGCGAACTCTCGGGCGGCATGAAAAAGCGCGTCGCCCTGGCCCAGGCCCTGGTGGCCGTGCCCGACGTGCTGCTGCTCGATGAGCCCACCAACCACCTGGACCTCGACTCCATCGCCTGGCTCGAAGAGCTGATGCGCGGTTTCAAGGGCAGCGTGATGCTGATCACCCACGATCGCGCGTTTTTGGACGGCGTGGCCACCCGCATCATCGAACTCGATCGCGGCCAGATCCGCAGCTACCCCGGCAACTTCACCGCCTACGAGCGAATGAAGGAAGAGCAGCTGGCCTCGGACGCGCTGGCCAACGCCCGCGCCGACAAGCTGCTGGCGCAAGAAGAGGTGTGGATCCGCCGCGGCGTGGAAGCCCGCCGCACGCGCAGCGTGGCGCGCATCCAGCGCCTGGAGGTGCTGCGCGACCAGCGCCAAAAGCGCCGCGACTCGCTCGGCCAGGTGCGCCTGGAAGTGGACTCGGGCGCGCCCAGCGGCAAGATCGTGGCCGAGCTCAAAGAGGTGTCGATGCGATTCGCCAACAGCGCGGGCGGCCCGGACAAGGTCATCGTGCAAGGCTTCAGCGCCACCATCTTGCGTGGCGACAAGGTGGGCCTGATCGGCCCCAACGGCGCCGGCAAAACCACGCTGCTGAAGATGATCCTGGGCGACCTCGTGCCGACCTCGGGCAGCGTGCGCCAAGGCACCAAGCTCGAAGTGGCCTACTTCGACCAGATGCGCACCGGCCTGAACCTGGAGGCCACGCTGGCCGACACCATCAGCCCGGGCAGCGAGTGGGTGGAATTCGCGGGCCAGCGCAAGCACGTGATGAGCTACCTGAACGACTTCCTGTTCTCGCCCGAGCGGGCCAACAGCCCCGTGCGCACGCTTTCGGGCGGCGAGCGCAACCGCCTGCTGCTGGCGCGCTTGTTTGCGCTGCCGGCCAATGTGCTGGTGCTCGACGAGCCCACCAACGACCTCGACATCGACACGCTGGAGCTGCTCGAAGAGCTGCTGCAGAGCTACAAGGGCACGGTGTTCTTGGTCAGCCACGACCGCCGCTTCCTCGACAACGTGGTCACCAGCACCATCGCCTGGGAGGACGATGAGCAGCACGGCCTGTGGCGCGAATACGAAGGCGGCTACGAGGACTGGAAAACCCAGCGCGCCCGCGCCCAGGCGCACCGCGCGCAAGAGGCCAAGCGCGCCGCTGCTGCGGCGCCTGCCCCCACGCCCCCGGCCGCTGCCGCCGCACCTGCACCTGTGGCCGCACCGGCTGCCGCCAAGCGCAAGCTCAGCTACAAAGAGCAGCGCGAGCTCGACGAGTTGCCCGCGCGCATTGCTGGCCTCGAAGCAGAACAAGTGCGCCTGAACGCCTTGCTGGCCGACCCCAAGGCTTATGTGGACGACCCGAAATCAGTGGCCCTGGCGCAGCAGCGCCACGCGGCGCTCGACGACGAGTTGCTGCAAGCGCTGGAGCGCTGGGAAGCGCTCGGCGCGCGCTGAGCGTCGCGCAGCGTCTGACTGCGGCAGCCCACGGGCCGCCCGCAGTCCGACCATGAACAAGCCACACACAGCCCGGCACGCGTCGGGCTGTGTGTTTTGCGGTTCTGGCGCGGCAGGCCGGGCTCATTTGCCTTCGCTGTTGAACACATCCAACGTGCAGGCTGCAGCCAGGGCCGTCACGATGCTTTGACGCCCTGGGCGTGAGGCCGCTTCTCGTTCGAAGGACGCCGATTCGACGCGTGGTGCGAGGGCGGCGATGGGCCGGGCCGATGTGCTCCGTGTCCTCCTGGACCTCCCTTCGGTCGGCCCATTCCCCCTTTACCTCCGCACATCAGCCCGGCCCATCACCGCCCCAGCCTCACCGTGGCGTGCGTCGTCATGGCATGCCACCACTGGATCAAGGAGCGCTGTGCTGCATTTGCTTTGCGCAGGAAAAAGGGGGAGCCGGCCGCAGGCCGGCGGAGGACACGGAGCAAAGCGAATGCGGCACAGCGCTCCGAGCACCCGCCCCAGCAAGCGGTTCGCCATGTGCAGAGAACCGACATGCCCGGCCATGGCGAACGGGTGTTTTTGAACGCAAGCGCGTTTCAGTCCTCGCCAGCCTCATGCCTCATGCCTCACGGGCGCGTTTGCGCATCGTGCTTTTGGCGGGCGATGCTGTGGCTGGCGTGGTCTTGGCGCTGTTCCAGTTGCACGGCTTCGCGGCGGGTCAGCTTGCCATCGGCTTCGGCGCGGGCCTCGGCGCGCACCAGGCCGGCTTGTTGGCGGGCCAGGCGGCGTGACTCGCGGGGGGTCAATGCGCCCGAGGCCATGCCGTTTTCGATGCGGTCTTCTTGTTTGTCCTGGCGCTTGTCAAAGCGTTGCTCAAAGCGATCGGCAGCGCTGGCCGCACCGGCCGATTGGGCCGATACCAGCGTGGCGGCCGACAGCAGGGCCACGGCCAAGGTGGTGCGGAAGGTGAAGGCGGGCGAAAAGGTCATGGTGAGGCTCCTTGAAGGGGTGTGAGACATGGCGCAACAGTGTGTTCAGCCATGCCCCTTGAACCCCCTCCCGGTGCGGCACTTACGCGGCGCCGCAGCCGACCGAGTGCGGCGCAGGGTCTTGCCGTAAGAGCGTGAGGGCAGGGCGGTTCAACACACATCGAGGGCTGTGCCTTCGCCTGCTCTTCGCCTCACCTCCTCCGTCTGAACGCGACAACGTCACCATGCAAGCCGCCACCCTCGCCGCCCACCGCTTCGGGTATTCGGAGCCCAGCTTGCGCCCGCTCAGCGCCGATCCGCGGGGCTGGGTGCTGGGCCAGATGCGCCAGCCGGCAGCGCTGGATGCAGCGGGGCTGATGGGCAGCGCCGAGGCCATTCAGCTCGGGCGCCGCCTGCTTCAAACCGTGCAGACGAATCGTGCGCAAACCCAGTTGCTCGGCAGCGCCATGAATGCGGCCATCGCGCCCCAGCCGGAGCCCGACCCGGCGCGCCGCCAATTGCGTGCCGCCAGCCTGCGCGGCCTGCAGCGCCGCTGGCAACAGGTGGTCGCCACGCCCACGCCGGTGTACGAGCGCTGGGTGCTGTTTTGGGCCAATCACTTCACCGTGGCCGGCACCAAGGCGGCGCTGGTGGGGCTGGTGCTGCCGTTTGAGCGCGAGGCCATTCGCCCCGCGGCCACCGGCCCGTTCGTGGCCTTGCTGCGTGCGGCCACGCTGCACCCCGCCATGCTGCTGTACCTCGACAACGCGCAATCCATCGGCCCGCACTCGCGCGCCGGCCTGCGCCGCAGCAAGGGCCTGAACGAAAACCTCGCCCGCGAGCTGCTGGAGCTGCACACCTTGGGCGTGAATGGCGGCTACACGCAAACCGATGTGACGGAGCTGGCCAAGCTGCTGACCGGCTGGACGGTGGACCGCAGCGAAGGCGGCACGGGCCAAGTGCAGTTCGTTGCCACGCTGCACGAGCCCGGCCCCAAGCGCGTGCTCGGCAAAACCTATGCCGAAGGGCCGCAGGCGCTGGACGCGCTGCTGCGCGACCTCAGCCGCCACCCCAGCACCGCACGCCACATCGCCACGCAACTGGTGCGCCACTTCGTCAGCGATGAGCCCGCGCCTGCGCTGGTGGACGCGGTGGCTGCGCGCTTCAAGAGCAGCGATGGGGATTTGGGTGCGGTGGCCGACGCGCTGTTCAGCCACGAGCTGGCCTGGCGCAGCGACACGCCGCCCAAGTTCAAGCGCCCCGAAGAATGGCTGCTCTCAGCCCACCGTGTGCTGCAGTTGCCGGTGACGCAGCCGGAGCGCTTGCTGCAATCGTTGACCGAGATGGGCCAGGAGGTGGGCAAAGCGCCATCGCCTGCGGGCTGGCCCGACCGCAGCGCCGACTGGCTGGCCCCCGATGCCTTGTGGAAGCGCGTGGCCTGGGCCGGCCGCTTTGGCAACGAACACGCCACACGCGTTGACGCCCGCCTGTTGGCCACGCAGAGCCTGGGCGCCGACCTGCGTGAGGACACGCGCCTGCACATCGAGCGCGCCGAGAGCAGCGGCCAAGCACTGGCCCTGTGCCTGCTGAGCCCCGAGTTTCAACGCCGGTGAATGGACCTGACGTGATCACTGATCTCACCCGCCGCCAGTGGCTGCAGCGCAGCACCCAGGCTGCCGCCGCCCTCACCCTCAGCGCGCCCGGCGCGCGCTTGGCGCTGGCGGCCACCTCCGCCCCCACGCGTGCCAGCAGCGACCCGCAGCGCCTCATCGTCGTGATGCTGCGCGGCGCGCTCGATGGCTTGGCCGCCGTGCCCGTGCCCGGTGACCCGGCCTGGGAGGCCCTGCGCCCGCAAGCCGCGACCGACGCCGAGCGCTTTGGCGCGCCGCTGCCGCTGAGTGGCCCTTACGCGCTGCACCCCGCGCTGCGCACGCTGCACCGCTGGTACGGCGAAGGCAGCGTGGCCGTGGCCCACGCCGTGGCCAGCCCTTACCGCGAGCGCTCGCACTTTGATGCCCAGCAAATGCTGGAAAGCGGCAGCAACCGCCCCTTCGAGTTCGACACCGGTTGGCTCGGCCGTGCGCTGTTGGCCAGTGATCGGCGCGGCTTGGCGCTCAGTCCGGCCTTGCCCTTGGCACTGCGCGGCGCGCCCTCGTCCACCAGTTGGGCGCCATCGCACGAGCAGGTGCAGCCCGACGACTTGCTGGCACGCGTGAGCCAGCTGTACGCCGCCGATGCCCAACTCGCCCCCGTGTATGCCCAAGCGCGCGAGCTGCACCAAAGTGCGGCCATGGCCGAGGCGGGGCGTGGTGGCCGTGGACTCGCTGATTTGGCGCGCCAGGCCGGCCGTTTTTTGGCGCCTGATGACGGCCCCAACCTGGCGTGGCTGGAGGCCAGCGGCTGGGACACGCACACGCAACAAGCCGCGCGCTTGGCCCGCGGGCTCGATGGCCTCGACCAAGCGCTGGCCGCGCTGCGCGAGGGCCTGGGCGAGGCGCGTTGGGCGCACAGCACCGTGCTGGTGATGACCGAGTTCGGCCGCTCGGCCGCCATGAACGGCAGCGAGGGCACCGACCATGGCACCGGCGGCGCGGCCTTCATCGCCGGCGGCCGCGTGGCAGGTGGGCGCGTGATCGCCGATTGGCCGGGCCTGGCCCGCAGCCAGCTGCACGAGGCACGCGACCTGCGTCCCACCCTGGACGTGCGCGCGCTGATGAAACCCGTGTTGCAGCGCCACCTGGGCCTCAGCACGGCCGCCATCGAGCGCGATGTATTGCCCGGCGCACCACGCGGGCTGGCCGATCTTTGGCACAGTTGAGCCCCATGAGACCTTCCCGTCGAACCGCCGCCCGCTGGGCCCTGGCCGCTGCCGCCGGCGTCTGGCTGGGCATGGCCCACGCCGCGCCCATCGAGGTGCCCGACCCGGCCATCTGGACACAACTCGCGCCCGATGAGCTCGCACGCCGCCGCGCCGAGCTGCAACAGCGATTGGAGCAAGCCACGCCACGCGAGCGGCAAGATTTTCGGCAAGCGCTCAAGCTCAAGCTCGAAGCCATGACGCCCAAACAGCGTCAAGCGCTGATCGGCCAGACCCGCGAGCAGTGGCAACAAATGAGTGCCGACGACCGCCAGCGTTTGGCCGAAGAGCGCCGCGCCCGCTTGCAGGCCATGACGCCTGAAGAGCGCCGCCAATTGCTGCAGCAGCGCCGTGAAATTTTGGAGAAGCTCAGCCCCGAAGACCGCGCCGCGCTGCGCCAAAAGCTGCCCGCCGCGCCATGACCGCGCCACTGCCACCCGATGAACCCGCTGCCACCCACACTGCTGCCCCCGGAGCCCGCATGGACCGTGTCGCCTCACGCGTGAGCCACTGGCTGGCCAGCGCCGCCGCCAGCGTGGGCCTGCCCGGCAGCGCCGCGCCGCCCGCCCCACCGCCGCGCGACTGGGCCCTGTGGCGCGCCGCCTGCGACGGCCACGCGCCCAGCGCCAACCGCCTGGTGCGCGAACTCACGCCGCAGGCCTACGGCCTGGCCATCCAGATGGTGGGCAAGGCCGAAGACGCGCAAGACGCTGTGCAAGACGCCTTTTTGCGCCTCTGGCGCAGCCACCCCAGCGACACCCACGGCGCCAAGCTCGCCACCTACTTCAACACCATCGTGCTCAACTGCTGCCGCAGCCAACTCACCAGCCGCCGCGAATGGGCCACCGAGCACGAGGCCTTGACCGAGCTGCACGACGCGCAGCAGCTGCGCGATGCCGAGGCGGGCGTTGCAGGCCAGCCGGCGCTGGGCAGCGAGACCAGCGCTGTGCACACCACCGCGCCCGCGCAGTTGCAAGCCGCACTCGCCCAGTTGCCCGCCCGCCAGCGCATGGCCATCGCCATGTGGACCTACGCCGACGCCAGCGCCACCGACATCGCCCGCACCCTCGACATCGACCCCAACGCCCCACACCAGCTGCTGCACCGCGCCAAGTCGGCGCTGCGCAGCCAGCTTGAAGCCGGAGGCAGACCATGAGCGCCCACAGCCCAGATCCCCACGCCAACGATCCGCGCCGTGATCCCCGTGATGCCACCCGGACGAGTGACGGGCACGCGGGAAGCGCCGCCGCCACGTCCGCAGATGAGGCCTTGCGCAACGCCCTGCGCGCCGCGCCACCCAGCGCGTCCGCCCAGGCCGACATCGACGCCCTGACCGCCCGCGTGATGGCCGACTGGCAACACCGCCAAGGCGCCAGCGCCACGTCCATCCACCACCTGGATACCAGCGGCACCGCCACCCTCGGCGCCCACCACGCCCCCTGGCGCCGCCCGGCCGCCGCCGTGGCCCTGCTGCTCGCCGCCACCGTGGCCGCCGCCGCCTTCTACCTCACCCGACCCGACCCGGTGATGGACGAGTTGATGGAGCCCGATGTGCTGTCGCAGATGGCGGCGGGGGAGTTGTAGGCCGCCGCCGTGTCACGGGTTGCGGCACATGGTGCGGCGTTGGTCTGACCCCGTCCGCCGCGTTGGTCGGTGGCCCTAGCCCTTGCATATTTTGATTATTGAATCAAGAATGGCGGTGATATCTCTAAAACTTGATACAAAAATCAATTGCAAACCCTCCAAGAACTCGGTGCCGCAGTGGCGGCGCGACGCAAGCTGCTGGGCCTGAAGCAGGGCGCAGTCGCGGCCCTGGCGGGCGTCACGGCCGAATCGCTGTCGCGTTTTGAGCGCGGTCGGTCTGCCGAATTTGGCTCGCGCAAGCTATTGGCGGTGTTGGCGGTGTTGGGCGCCGAGTTGGCCGTCGTGGCGCAAAGCCAAGCCGGCAATTTGGACGAATTGCGCCGCGAGCGCAGTGGTGGTGGCAGCGTGGGTGATGTGGGTGGCGTTACAGGGCCCAGCGCGTGATGAAACTCGCCGTGCATGTGCTCGGCCGCGAAGTGGCCACGCTGGCCCAGGTGGGCGACTTCAAAAGCGTGCTCAGCTACCACCCGCAGGTGGCCGAAGACGACTTTGTGTCGCTGACCATGCCCGTGCGCACCGAGAGCTATGTGTGGGACGACCCGCTGCCGCCCGTGCTGCAAATGAACCTGCCCGAGGGCTACTTGCTGCAGGTGCTGCAAGAGCAGTTCGGCCCGCACATCGGCGCCAGCCCGCTCGCTTTGCTGTCTGTGATCGGCCGCAACATGGTGGGGCGCTTGCAAGTGGCCGCACAGGGCGCCGATCTCAGCGTGCCAGCCCGTGCCATTGAAGTGGCCTCGGTGCTCAAAGGCGACAACTCAGAAGCGGCGTTTGCCGAGTTGGTGCGGGCCCATGCCAGCAGCGGGGTGTCGGGCGTGGTGCCCAAGTTTCTGGATGCGCAAGCCGAGGGCGGCTCACCGCTGGCCGCACACCGCAAAGCCAGTCTCATTACGCGTCGCCACATCATCAAAGGCTCGAGCGCGCAACTGCCCTTTGTGGCGCTCAATGAGCACCTGTGCATGGCGGTGGCGCGCCGCGTGATGCCCACCGCCCACACCGAAGTGTCGGACGACGGCCAAGCCTTGGTGGTGCACCGGTTTGATGTGGACGAACACGGCCAGCCGCACTGGGGCATGGAAGACTTTTGCAGCTTGCTGGGCCTGCGCCCGGCCGCCAAGTACGACACCACCTGGGAGCGCATCGCCAAAGCCGTGCGCGACCACGTGCCCGGCCCGCAGCGCCAAGAGACGTATCGCCAGCTCGCTACCACCTTGCTGCTCACCTACGCGCTGCGCAACGCCGATTGCCACGCCAAAAACATCGCCTTGCGCTACACCTGCCGCGCCGACGTGCAGCTCGCGCCCGCCTACGACATGCTCAGCACCAGCGTCTACGCCGGCTTTGCGCACAACCCGCCCGGCATCGAGTTCATGGGTAAAAAGACCTGGGCGCCGGGCAAGAACCTGCAGAAGTTCATTGCCGCCACCTTGGGTCTTCAGCCCAAAGCGCAGCAGCTCATCGTGCAAGCCATCAGCGATGCCGTGGCCGATGTGGGCCCGCAGGTGCGCGAGGCCATGCTCACCCACCCGGGCTTTGCAGACGTTGGCAAACGCATGCTGCTGGCCTGGTCCGAAGGCGTACAAGGCCTGCGCGATCAGCGCGTGTATGCCGCGGGAGATTGGCGGGCTGGTGCTGCGTTTGAAGGTTTCTCGGCGCCGCAGAAGCACAAATCAGAACCCACCAAAATCGGCCGCTCACCGCTGCTGGGCAAGCGCTGACTGTTCGCATGGGGCCGCTCAACCCTTGAGAATCTCCGCCCGCGCCGCCGCAAACGCCTTCCAGAACCGTGCGTCTTGCGTGGTGCCGAAGTTGATGCGCATCAGCGTGGTGGGGCGGCGGGTGGCGTGGAAGAGGGCGCCGGGGGCGAGCAGCCAGCCGGCGTCGAGCATGTGCATCGATAGTCGCTCGGTGTCGACCCCGGCATCAATCCAGCCGAACAGGCCGCGCGGCGTGGCGGCGAAGCGGCAGCCGTGGGCTTCGGCCAGGCGCACGGCGCGGTCGCGTGCGGCATCCAAGCGGGCCACCACGCGCTCGGCATGGCGGCGCAGCTGGCCTTGCTCCAGGCAATGCGCCAGGGCTTGCTCGGTGATGCTGGGGGTGGAGAGTGAGCCCAGCAGCTTGGTGTCGATGAAGCGATCAACCAGCCGTGGCGGCGCGGCCAGGAAACCCACGCGCCAGTTGGGCACCAAAATCTTGCTGAAGCCCGACACGTAGATCGTTCGTTGCAGCGCATCGAGCGCGCTCAGGCGCGGCAGGTGCGCGGGCGCGAGGTGGGCGTAGGTGTCGTCTTCCAGAATCAAAAAATCGTGCTGCTGCGCCAGCTGCAGGGTGCGGTGCGCGGCCTGCAGGCTGAGCGTGGCGCCGGTGGGGTTGTGCAGCACCGAGACGGTCACGTACAGGCGCGGCTTCTCAGCCGGCGGTTGCGCCTCGATCAGGCGCTGCATCACGGCCAGGTCGGGCCCGTCGTCGCCACGTGGCACGGGCAGCACACGCAGGCCGAGCGCGGCCAGCCGTGCGAACTCCACCGACCAGCCGGGTTCGTCCACCAGCACCGTGTCGCCCGCGCGCAGCAGCGTGCGCGTGACCACATCGAGCGCGTGCGTGGCGCCGAGCGTGGTGACGATCTGCTCGGGCTCGGCGCGCACGCCCACGTCACCCAGCTGGTGGGCCAGTACGCGGCGCAAGCGCGCATCGCCGGCGGGCTCGCCGTATTGCAGCGCCAGCGGGCCGAGCAGCGGGCCTTGCGTGACGCGCTTGAGCGCGCTGGCGAGCATGGGCAGGTCGAGCCAATCGACCGGCAGGGTGCCCAGGCCAGGCATGGGCAGGCTGCCCGGGGGTTGGAACATGCCACGCATCAGCATGGTGGCGCTGACGGGGGCGATGCTGCGCGGTGCAGGCGTCGCGGCGCTGGGGCGCTCGCGGCGGGCGGCGTCGCGTGGGGCGATGTCGCGCACAAAAAAGCCGCGTTGTTTGCGCGCTTCCACCAGGCCTTGGGCCAGCAGGTGCTCATACGCGGCCACCACGGTGCTGGGGCTGACGCTGTGGCGGCGTGCGCATTCGCGCACCGAGGGCAGGCGCGTGCCTGCGGCCATCAATCGCTGGCGGATGGGCTCGGCAAAACGCGCCGAGAGTTGCTCGGTGAGCGTGCGGTCGCTGTGGCGGGAGAGCTCGGCGCTGCGGTCCATGGCGGCATCTGTGTGGTTGGGTTGGGCCATACAGATTGGTGGCTGTGCCGATCAACTGTGTGGGTACTGTACTGATTGTGAATCTAGACTGCGTGGCATGTCCAGCACGTCCGATTTTTCCGCCACCCCTCGCCGAGGTGGACGATGAGCACGCCGCAGCGGGGCCTGTGGCTGGGCGTGCTGGGCGTGGTGATTTTTGCCATGACCTTCCCGATGACGCGCTTGGCGGTGGGCTCCATCGACGCGCCGCAGCTGCCGCCGGTGTTTGTCACCGCGGGGCGCGCGGCCGTGGCGGCCTTGTTGGCCGCGCTGTATTTGCGCTGGGTGGGCGCGCCGCGTCCGCCGCGGGCCTTGTGGCTGACCTTGGCGGTGAGCGCATTGGGCACGGTGGTGGGTTTTCCGCTGTGCATTGCGCTGGCGCTGCGCGAGGTGCCGGCCATGCACGCGGCCGGCATCACCGGCGTGCTGCCACTGGCCACGGCGGTGGCGGCGGCTTGGTATTTCAAGCAGCGGCCGTCGCTGGGCTTTTGGGTGTGCGCGGTGTTGGGTTGTGCGCTGGTGCTGGGCTTTGCCGCGTGGCAAGGCCACGGCAGCTTGGGCGCGGCCGATGGCTGGCTGCTGCTGGCCATGGCGTTTGGCGCGCTGGGCTATGTGTCGGGCGCCGAGGCGTCGAGCCGCATGCCGCCGCAGCAGGTGATCAGCTGGGTGCTGGTGGGTAGCCTGCCGCTGACGCTGCCGGTGATGCTGCTGAACTGGCCCCGTGAGCCGGCGCGGCCTTCGGCCTGGCTGGGCTTTGCGTACGTGACGGTGTTTTCGATGTGGCTGGGCTTTTTTGCCTGGTACCGCGGCCTGCTGCTGGGCGGCACGGTGCGGGTCAGCCAGGTGCAGTTGCTGCAGCCCTTTTTGACGCTGCTGTTTGCGGTGCCGGTGTTGGGTGAGCGGCTGGAGCCGGTGACGGTGCTGTGCGCGCTGAGCGCGATGGCGGTGGTGTTTGTGGGCCGGCGCATGCCGGTGGCGAGGAGCGCGCGATGAGGTGTGTGGGCCTGCTGGGCGGCATGAGTTGGGAATCGACTCAGCTGTATTACCGGCTGATCAACCAAGGCGTGGCCGCGCGCCTGGGCGGCCTGCACAGCGCACGCATCGTGCTGCACAGCGTCGACTTCGGCCCGGTGGCGGCGCACATGGCGCAGGGCGAGTGGGATGCCATTGCGCAGCTGCTGTGCGACGCGGCGCGTGGCCTGCGCGCGGCGGGCGCCGAGGCGCTGGTGCTGGCCACCAACACCATGCACAAGTTAGCGCCGCAGATCGAGGCCGCATCGGGCTTGCCGCTGCTGCACATTGCCGATGCCACCGGCGCGGCCATTGCCGCCGCGGGCGTGCAGCAGGTGGGTTTGTTGGGCACGCGCCCGACCATGGAAGAATCCGCCGTGGTGCAAGACCGGCTGCGCGAGCGGCACGGGCTGACGGTGCAGGTGCCGGAGGCCGCCGACCGCGCGCTGGTGCACCGCGTGATTTTTGATGAGCTGTGCCGTGGTGTGGTGACGGCTGCGTCGCGTGATGCTTACGGCGCGGTGATCGAGCGGCTGCGCGAGCAAGGGGCGGGCGGGGTGATCCTCGGCTGCACCGAGATCACGCTGTTGATCGACGCCCGCAGCAGCGTGCTGCCGGTGTTTGACAGCACGGCCTTGCACGCCGCCGCGGCCGTGGACTGGATGCTCGGCAGCGATGCCCTGGAAGAACAGCAAGACCCCCCCAAAGGAGACCTTTGATGCCCTGGACCCTGGCGCGCCGCAGCGCACGTTTGAACCCCTCCGCGATCCGCGAGATCCTCAAAGTCACCGAGCGCCCCGGCATCATTTCGCTGGCCGGCGGGCTGCCGTCGGCCGAAGGTTTTCCGGTCGAGGCCGTGCGCGAGGCCACCGAGCGTGTGCTGCGCGACACCCCGCGCGAGGCCCTGCAATACGCCGCCAGCGAAGGCCACGCCCCGCTGCGCGAGTGGGTGGCCGCGCAGTTGGCGAGCGAAGGCATGGTGGTCGACCCCGAGCAGGTGCTGATCACCAGCGGCTCGCAGCAGGGGCTCGATCTGGTGGCCAAGGTGCTGGTCGACCCGGGCCAGCCGGTGGCCGTGGAGTCGCCCACTTACCTCGGCGCGCTGCAGGCCTTTGGCCCGTTTGAGCCCACGTACGTGGAGGTGGCGTGCGACGACGAAGGCGTGTTGCCAGATGCTTTGGACGCGGCCAAAGGCGCGCGCTTCTTGTACGCCCAGCCCAACTTTCAAAACCCCACCGGCCGCCTGATGGGCGAGGCGCGGCGCGCGGCGCTGGTGGCCAAGGCGCAAGCCATTGGCCTGCCGATCTTGGAAGACAACCCCTACGGCGAGCTCTGGTACGACACGCCGCCACCCAAGTCGCTGGCCGGCCGCTGGGCCGAGGGCAGCATCTACCTGGGTTCGTTCTCCAAGGTGCTGGTGCCGGGCCTGCGTTTGGGTTATGTGGTGGCGCCCAAGGCGCTGTACCCCAAGCTGCTGCAGGCCAAACAGGCGGCCGATTTGCACACGCCGGGTTTCAACCAGCGCATCGTGCACGAGGTGATTCGCGATGGCTTTCTCGATCAACACTTGCCCACCATCCGCGCCCGCTACCGCACCCAGCGCGATGCCATGCAGGCGGCGCTGAGTGCGCACCTGCCGGCGGGTTGCCGCTGGAACACGCCGGTGGGCGGCATGTTCTTCTGGCTCGAATTGCCAGCGGGCCTGGACGCGCTGGCCCTGTTCAGCAAGGCGGTCGAGCGTGGCGTGGCCTTTGTGCCGGGCTCGGCGTTTTATGCCGACAAGGCCCTGGCCCACACCATGCGCTTGAGCTTTGTCACCGTGTCGCCTGAGCGCATTCATGAGGGCGTGAAGGCGCTGGCTCAGGTGCTGAGCGAGGCGCTGGACGACCTGAAAAAGGCCCGCCCATGAGCGCGCGCGCCCTGCCCTGGGACACGCTCGATGTGTTCACCCGCACGGCGCTGCTGGGCAACCCGCTGGCGCTGATCCACCAAGCCGATGGCCTGAGCGAGGCGCAGATGCAGCAGATCGCGGCCTGGACCAACCTCTCGGAAACCGCGTTTTTGCTGGCGCCCACCGACCCGGCTGCCGACTACCGCGTGCGCATCTTCACCCCGGTGCGCGAGCTGCCGTTTGCGGGCCACCCGACGCTGGGCAGTTGCCACGGCTGGCTGGTTGCGGGCGGGGTGCCGCAGCGGCAGGGTGAGGTGGTGCAGCAGTGCGCCAAGGGGCTGATCCGCATTCGGCGTGATGGCGAGCGCTTGGCCTTTGCCGCGCCACCTTGCAGCCGCACTGGCCCGCTGGAGCCTGCGCTGTTGGCGCAGATCGTGGGTGCGCTGCACATTGCCGCCAGCGACGTGATCGACCACCAATGGGTGGACAACGGCCCGGGTTGGAGTGCGCTGCGTTTGGCCTCGGCCGAGCAGGTGCTGGCGCTCCAGCCCAACTACCCGGCGCTGGCCGGTGTGATGCTGGGTGTGGTGGGCCCGCACGCGCCCGGCGGCGAGGCGCAGTTTGAAGTGCGTGCGCTGATTGGCGAGGGCGTGGGCTACGAGGACCCGGTGACCGGCAGCCTGAACGCCAGCCTGGCGCAGTGGCTCATCGGCAGCGGCGTGGCGCCGGATGCTTATGTGGCGGCGCAGGGCGCTGCCATGGGGCGCGCCGGCCGGGTGTTCGTGCAGCGCAATGCCAGCAGCGGCGACATCTGGGTGGGTGGCCACAGCGTGCGTGTGGTGAGCGGCACTTTGCACCTCTGAGTATCCGCAGCGTGGCAGAGCGGCACAGGCCGGCGCCGCCCGCACGGCACACGGCCCCGGCAGAGCGATCTGCCGGGGCCGTGTGGTTTCTGCTTGTGGCCGTCAGCGCGCGGTGCGTGTCACCGGGCGCTGCGTCTTGCCGCTCACTCCTTGCGGTAGTTGTCGTGGCAGGCCTTGCAGGTCTTGGCGGTCTCGCCAAAAGCGGCCTTGATGGCGTCGAGGTTGCCCGACTTGGCGGCCACGTTCAGCTTGGCCGCAGCGTCTTGCAACTGCGCTGCGCCGGCGTTGAACTTGGTGCGCTCGGCCCAGATTTCGGGCTTGGCGCGGGTTTCGCCCTTGTCGCTGCCGTCAGCGAAGCCGCCGAAGGGCAGCTTGGCCACTTCGGCCACGATCTCGGCGTTCTCGGCCGCCACCTTGGCATCAAACGGGGCCTTGCCGCTGGCCATGGCGCCAATGCGTCCAAAGTGCGTGGCCATGATGGTGAAGCCGGCCTTGCGGTACTTGATGGCGTCCTCGGGCTTGGCGAACTGGGCCGATGCGGGCAGGGCGGCCAGCAGGCCGGTGGTGGCCGCCAGGGCCAGGATCAAACGTTTCATGCGGTTTCCTCCTTCGGGTGGGGTGCGGGCGAGGCAGGCGAGGGTGAGACGCCGTGCTTGCCCGTGCGAGGTATACGCGATCTGCGTGGTACTTATTCCAGGCTCAAAAAGAAAGCCTTGATCGGGCCTGCGACCCGTGGGCAAGATGCGATTTGGCAGGTATCTTGATGCGGCTTCGCGTCTGCCCCGGCGCGCTACCACCTCACCCACCCTGGAGCCCCGCCATGCCCTCGACCCCCGTGACCCCCGTGCGTGTGTGGGACCTGCCCACGCGCCTGTTTCACTGGTTGCTGGCTGCGGCCGTGATCGGCTCGGTGATCACGGCCAAGGTGGGTGGCAATGCCACGGCCTGGCACTTTCGACTGGGCTATGCGGTGCTGGCCTTGTTGTTGTTCCGGGTGATTTGGGGCGTGGTGGGCGGGCATTGGTCGCGGTTCGCCAGCTTCATGCCCTGGCCGGGCCGGCTGCTGCGCTACCTGCGCCATCAGCCGGCCGAGGGAGAGCACCTCGATGTGGGCCACAACCCCTTGGGGGCGCTCTCGGTGCTGGGCATGTTGACGCTGCTTGGCGTGCAAGTGGCCACGGGCTTGGTGGCCGATGACGAGATTGCCAACACCGGGCCGCTGATCAGTTTGGTGAGTGGCAGCACCAGCAGCCTGGCCACCACCTGGCACAAGACCTGGGGCCAGTGGTTGATCTTGAGCGGGGTGGCCCTGCACGTGGTGGCAATCGTGTTCTACCTGCGGGTGCGCAAAAACAACCTGGTCACACCCATGGTGCTGGGCGACAAGCCGCTGCCGCCGGGTGTGCCTGCTTCGGCTGATAGCTTGCGCACGCGGGTACTCGCTGCCGTGGTGCTCTTGGCCGCCGCGATGGGGGTGCGGTGGCTGGTGGGCCTGGGCGGATAAACTGTGCGCCTCTTCACGGCCCACTCCCGGGATGGACACGCCCGCTACGCCCGACATCCAACTGCGTGTGCTCGACGATTCGCCCGAGTCGATTGCGGCCACGCGCGAGATCTTCCACGAGTACCAGCGCAGCTTGGGCGTGGACCTGTGTTTCCAAGGCTTCGAGGCCGAGCTGGCCACGCTGCCCGGTGACTACTCGGCGCCGTCGGGCTGCTTGCTGCTGGCCTATGTCGATGGCACGCTGGCCGGCTGCGGCGCCATTCGCCCGCTGGCCGATGTGGACTACGCCAACGCCTGCGAGATGAAGCGCCTCTATGTGCGCCCCGCCTTCCGCCGCTTCGGCCTGGGCCGCAGCTTGGCCGAGGCGCTGCTGACCGAGGCGCAGCGCGCCGGGCACTCTGTGGTGCTGCTCGACACGCTGGACGACATGGAGGCCGCGCGTGAGCTCTACGCCACGCTGGGTTTTGAGGACATCCCGCCCTACTACTTCAACCCGATTCCGGGTGCGCATTACCTCAAGGCCGAGCTCGGCTGAATGCGGCCCAGCGTGTGGGATCTCGTGCGCGAGGGCCGCGGGTTACGCGCCGGTACCAACGTACGATCTCGGCCGAACCGGCGCCATCTCCGCGCCCGCCACCTGTCGCCCCGATGACCGCTCCTTTCTCCGCCGCCGCCCCGTTTGAACTGCACGCCGGTGATTTGCGCCTGGCCGTGCGGCCCGACTTGGGTGGCAGCTTGGCCGGCCTGTGGTGGCGTGACACGCCCGTGATGCGCTCGGCCGACCCGCTGGCGTTGAGCAGCACGCGCGACGCCGCGAGCTTTCCGCTGGTGCCGTATTCCAACCGCATCGCGCACCGCCAGTTCGATTGGCAAGGCCAAGTCGTGACGCTGGACGAGGCATCGGCCAACGGCGGCCTGCACGCCATCCACGGCGTCGGCGTGTTGCGGCCATGGCGCGTGGCGGCGCTGCATGCCAGCGCCGCCGAGTGGTCGCTCAGCCATGCCGGCGATGGGCTGTGGCCCTTTGCCTTCGAGGCCAGCCAGCGTGCCGAGCTCACGGCCGAGGCGCTGAGTCTGCAGTTCTCCATCGTCAACACCGGTGATGTGCCGCAGCCGGCCGGCCTGGGTTGGCACCCGTACTTCCCGCTGCGCAGCCGCAGCCACGTGCGTGCGAACCTGGCTGCGCGCTGGGACAACGACGACATCATGCTGCCCGTGGCGCGTGTGCCGGTGGACGGCCTCGATGCCGATGTGGCCGCGCTGGCGCTCGACAACTGCTTTGAGGGCTGGGACGGCAGCGCGCAGATCGACGACGAGCACTTCTCGCTGCGCCTGCACTCCAGCCTGCGCCACCTGGTGGTCTACACACCACCGGGCCGCGACTTCTTTTGTGTGGAGCCGGTCAGCCACCGCAACGACGCCTTCCACACCGCCGACCCTGCCGCGCACGGCCTGCGTACCCTGCAACCGGGTGAGCGCTTTGACGCCAGTTTCACCCTTCATGTGAGCCCCCGCTGACCATGCTCGATCACGCCGATCACGCCGATCCCGATGTCCACGTGGCCGTGGCCACGCCCAATGTATTGGGCGAATCGCCGCTCTGGCACCCGCGCGAGCAGGTGCTGTATTGGTGCGACATACCGGGCCACCGCCTGCAGCGCTACAACCCCGTCACGGGCGACCTGCGCCATTGGCAGTTCGACACCGATGTGGCCAGCATCGCGCCGCTGCTTGATGGCGGGCTGCTGATGGCGATGCGCGATGGCCTGTGGCGCATGGACCTCATCAGTGGTGAGCGCGAGCTGTTGCACAAGCCACGCTACGACCCGGCCAGCGAGCGCTTCAACGACGGCAAGTGCGACCCGCAAGGCCGCTTCTGGGTCGGCACCATCCACGAGCCGCGTGAGCCCAAGGCGGCGCTCTACCGCTTCAGCGGTGGCGAGTTGGAGCGCTGCGCCGATGGCGTTACCACGTCCAACGGCCTGGCCTGGAGTCCCGATGGCCGCACCCTGTATTGGAGCGACACCAAGGCGCACACGATCTACGCCTTCGACTTCGAGGCCAGCACGGGCGCCATCAGCGGCAGGCGCGTGTTCGCCACCTTCCCAGTCAAGCAGCCGGGTCAAGATCTTGACGCCTACATGGGCCGGCCCGACGGCGCCTCGGTCGATGCCGAAGGCTGCTACTGGGTGGCCATGTTTGAGGGTCAGCGTCTGCTGCGCTTGTCACCCCAGGGCGAGGTGCTTCGCACCGTGCGATTGCCGGTGCGCTGCGCCACCATGCCCACCTTCGGTGGCGCCGATCTGAAAACGATCTACATCACCACCGCGCGCGAAAACCGGCCGGCGCAAGAGTTGGCCGTCCAGCCTTATGCGGGCTGCGTGCTGCAGTTGCGAGTGGATGTGCCTGGCTTGCCGGCCAACATGTGCCAATTGAGCTGAGCCGACAGGCAAGCCCATCGAACCGCTCGGCGCGCCATTGGGGTCAGCCCCCAAGCGCGCTGTAAGCCTGGCAATGGAGAATGCGGCCGCGCGGTGCGGTGTTGTCGCGCACCGGCCACAACGTTGCGAGTCACAAGTTCGCGGCGGGTTTGAATCGGTCAAATTGCACGGGTTATCACGTACAATCCCGCGGTTTGGCTGTATCCGAGCATGTCCTTATGAGCAATCTGCCGCGTGACCCAAAAGGCCGCGTCTGGGCGGAGGTTGATGACGACGATGCGCAAGACGACGAGCCCGTCGTCGAACCCCTCACCCGAGAGCAGGCGCAAGCCCTGATCGCTCGGCACCCTCAGGTGTCGGTGCGACGGATGTTGTCTCTGCAGGCGGCGGCGGGTGTCCTGTGTGCCGTGGTGGCCTGGGGCATCACCCGCCAACCGGTGGCGGCAGGTTCGGCTTTGGCGGGGGCGGCGTCGGTGGTCATCCCTGCATGGGTGATGGCCCGCGGATTGGCTCGCCAGGCCGCCAGTCATCCGAGCGCAGCCGTGCTCGGGTTCATGGTCTGGGAGTTGGTGAAGATGGTGTGTGCGGTGGCCATTTTGGTGGCGGCCGCCGTGGGGATTCCTCACCTGAACTGGTTGGCGATGCTGATCACGATGGTGGTGTGTCTAAAGGTCAATTGGTGGATGTTGCTCAAGCAACGCTCACTGGTGATGAAGCGCTAACTGAAAGAGTCTGATTCGACATGTCTGCCGAAACTCAAGCAGCCCACGGCCACGGTGGCCCAAGCGCTGGTGAATACATCCAGCATCACCTGCAGCACCTGCAGATGAACTTCTCGTTCGAGGGCGTGAAGCAAAAGTCGATCGTCGACTTCAGCCTCTTCAACCTCGACTCGGTGGTGTTCTCGCTGCTGTTGGGTGTCATCGGTTGCTTCCTGATGTGGCGCGCTGCCCGTGCTGTCACATCGGGTGTGCCCGGCCGTTTTCAAGCTGCGGTCGAAATTTTGGCCGAAATGGTGGACAACCAAGCCAAGGGCGTGATCCACAACGCCAAGAGCCGCAAGCTGGTGTCGCCCCTGGCGCTGACCGTGTTCGTCTGGATTTTCCTGATGAACTTCATGGACATGCTGCCGGTTGACCTGCTGCCATCCGCGTGGCACACCGCCGGTCCGGCCATGGGCTTCAAGAACTACCTGCGTGTGGTGCCGACGGCCGATCTGTCCACCACGCTGGGCCTGTCGGTCAGCGTGTTGCTGGTCTGCTTGGTCTACAACATCAAGATCAAGGGCTTGGGCGGCTGGGCGCATGAGCTCGTCGCTGCACCCTTTGGCGACAAGGTCGCGCTGTACCCGATCAATTTCCTGATGCAGATGATCGAGTTCACCGCCAAGACCGTGTCGCACGGCATGCGGTTGTTCGGCAACATGTTTGCCGGCGAACTGGTGTTCATGCTCATCGCCCTGATGGGTGGTGTGTGGGCATGGCAATTCAATCCTTTGACCGGCGCGTTCTGGCTGGGCTTTGGTCATGTGGTGGCGGGCACCGTCTGGACCCTCTTCCACATTCTGGTGATCACGTTGCAGGCCTTCATCTTCATGATGCTGACCCTGATCTACGTGGGCCAAGCGCACGACGCGCACTGAACTCTCTCGTTCTTTCTCTCCCTTTCACTTCTCTCTTTCTTTTTCGTACTTAGGAGCAAAACATGGAAAACGTTCTCGGTCTCGTCGCGCTGGCTTGTGGTCTGATCGTTGGTTTGGGTGCCATCGGCGCCTCGATCGGTATCGCTCTGATGGGCGGCAAGTTCCTGGAATCGTCGGCTCGCCAGCCCGAACTGATGAACGAACTGCAAACCAAGATGTTCATCTTGGCCGGTCTGATCGACGCTGCATTCTTGATCGGTGTCGCCATTGCGCTGCTGTTCGCATTCGCCAACCCCTTCGTTCTGGCTGCCTGATCGCCCGCGCCCCTTTCACGGTTGAAAGGATCGTGCTGTGAATATCAACGCAACCCTGTTCCTGCAAGCGATCGTTTTTGCGATCCTTGTCTGGTTCACGATGCGCTTCATCTGGCCGCCTCTCACCAAGGCCCTGGATGAACGCGCTGCCAAGATCGCTGAAGGCCTGTCGGCTGCCGACAAGGCCAAGGCCGAACTGGCGCAAGCCAACCAACGTGTGAACGAGCAGCTGTCCGCTGCCCGTGAAGACGTGACCAAGCGCCTGGCCGATGCCGAGCGCGTGGCGCATTCGATGGTCGAGGAAGCCAAGGGCCGCGCAAGCACCGAAGCTGCCAAGATCGTTGAGGCGGCCCAGGCCGAAGCCGCTCAGGCGACCGTGAAAGCCCGTGAGGTCCTGCGCGAGCAAGTGGCTGCACTGGCTGTCAAGGGCGCTGAGCAGATCCTCAAGCGCGAAGTCAACGCTGGCGTTCACGCCGAGCTGTTGGGTCGCCTGAAGACCGAGCTGTGAACCATGGCTGAGCTTGCAACCCTTGCCCGCCCCTACGCGGACGCTCTGCTGCAAGTTGCCCTCAACGGCAACGCGCAGCAGCTCTCCGCCGAAGTCGATGCGCTGGCCGCTGTGGCGTCTGACGCCCAGATGCGCCAGTTCGCCGACGACCCCCAGGCCCGCGACGAGCAGGTGTTCGATGTGGTGCAGTCGGTGGCTCAAAAAGAGCCGCTGTCTGCACCCGCCGCCAACCTGCTGCGCACCGTGATCGACAACGGTCGCCTGTCGGTGCTGCCCGAGATCGCCGCGCAATTTCGCGCGCTGCTCAACGCACGCTCCGGCGTGTCCGACGCGACGGTTTACAGCGCGTTCGACATCGACGCTGCGCAGTTGGGTGAGGTGCTGACTTCGCTTGAAAAGCGTTTCGGCCGCAAGCTCAACGCCACGGTGCAGATTGATGCGTCCTTGATCGGTGGCATCCGCGTGGTGGTCGGCGACGAAGTGCTCGACACCTCGGTGAAGGCACGCCTAGAACAAATGAAAGCGGCACTCACGGCGTAAGCCGTGGTGCTGTGTTGACCCCATTCGTCCAAACTGCTGAAGGCCCCACGCCCTGCGCAGACCGGAGAGAAGCTATGCAACTGAATCCCGCTGAAATTTCCGAACTGATCAAGAGCCGCATTGAGGGTCTTGGCGCTTCGACCGACATCCGCAACCAAGGCACCGTTGTCTCGGTGACCGACGGCATCGTGCGCGTGCACGGCCTGTCGGACGCGATGCAGGGCGAAATGCTCGAATTCGCCCCGACCAAGGACGGCACCCCGACCTTCGGCCTCGCGTTGAACCTCGAGCGTGACTCGGTGGGCGCGGTGATTTTGGGCGAATACGAACACATCTCCGAAGGCGATACCGTGAAGTGCACGGGCCGCATTCTGGAAGTGCCGGTTGGCCCCGAGCTCAAAGGCCGCGTGGTCAACGCGCTGGGTCAGCCGATCGATGGCAAGGGCCCGATCAATGCCAAGCTGTCGATGCCGATCGAAAAGATCGCTCCGGGCGTGATTGCTCGCAAGTCGGTCGACCAGCCGATGCAAACCGGCCTGAAGTCGATCGACTCGATGGTGCCCGTGGGCCGCGGTCAGCGCGAGCTGATCATTGGTGACCGCCAGACTGGCAAGACCGCTGTCGCCATCGACGCGATCATCAACCAGAAGGGTCAGAACATGACCTGCATCTACGTTGCGATCGGCCAAAAGGCGTCGTCGATCAAGAACGTGGTGCGTTCGCTGGAGCAAACCGGCGCGCTGGAATACACGATCGTGGTGGCCGCTTCGGCCGCTGAATCGGCTGCCATGCAGTACGTGTCGGCCTACTCGGGCTGCACGATGGGCGAGTACTTCCGCGACCGCGGCCAAGACGCGCTGATCGTGTATGACGATCTGTCCAAGCAAGCCGTGGCTTACCGCCAAGTGTCGCTGCTGTTGCGCCGCCCGCCGGGCCGCGAAGCTTACCCGGGCGACGTGTTCTATCTCCACAGCCGCCTGCTCGAACGCGCTGCCCGCGTGAACGCCGACTACGTCGAAGCCTTCACCAAGGGTGAAGTCAAGGGCCAAACCGGATCGCTGACCGCACTGCCGATCATCGAAACCCAAGCTGGCGACGTGTCTGCTTTCGTGCCGACCAACGTGATCTCGATCACCGACGGCCAGATCTTCTTGGAAACGTCGCTGTTCAACGCCGGCATCCGCCCCGCCATCAACGCCGGTATCTCGGTGTCGCGTGTGGGCTCGTCGGCTCAGACCAAGATCATCAAGGGTCAATCGGGCGGTATCCGTACCGACTTGGCGCAGTACCGTGAGCTGGCTGCGTTCGCGCAGTTCGCTTCCGACCTGGACGAAGCCACCCGCAAGCAACTGGACCGCGGTGCGCGTGTGACCGAGCTGCTCAAGCAAGCTCAGTACAGCCCGCTGCCGATCTCGCTGATGGGTGCCACGCTGTTCGCGGTGAACAAGGGCTTCATGGACGACATCGAAGTCAAGCGCGTGCTGGCCTTTGAAGCCGGTCTGCACACCCACCTGAAGACCAGCCACGCGGCCCTGCTGTCGAAGATCGAAGCCAGCAAAGCCCTGGACAAGGACGCTGAAGCCGAATTGACGGCCGCAGTGACCGCGTTCAAGAAGTCCTTCGCCTGAAGCCCATTGACCCTTGCGGGACAGCCCTGAAGCACGGTTTGGCTTCATCCGCTGTGTCATCAGTTCTGTCCCCAATTAGCTAGGAGCAATCATGGCATCAAGCAAGGAAATTCGCGGCAAGATCAAGAGCTTCGAGAACACGAAGAAGATCACAAAGGCCATGGAAATGGTCTCGGTGTCGAAAATGCGCAAAGCGCAAGAACGTGTTCGCGCGGCTCGTCCTTACAGCGAAAAGATCCGCAGCCTGGCTGGCAATCTGTCGCAAGCCACGCCCGAGTACAAGCACGCCTTCATGGTGCCCAACGACGCCAGCAAGCCGGTCGGCTTCATCGTCGTCACCACCGACAAGGGCCTGTGCGGTGGTCTGAACACCAACGTGTTGCGCAACGTCACCGCCAAGCTCAAAGAGCTCGACGCCATCGGCGTGAAGAGCGAAGCCGTGGCCATTGGCAACAAGGGTCTGGGTTTCCTGAACCGTGTGGGCGTCAAGGTCGTGTCGCAAGCCACGCAGCTGGGCGACCAGCCGCACCTAGACAAGCTCATTGGCCCGGCCAAGGTGCTGCTCGACGCGTACGCTGAAGGCAAGTTGTCGGCGGTGTACCTCTGCTACACGCGCTTCATCAACACCATGCGCCAAGAGCCCATGGTGCAGCAACTGCTGCCGCTGTCGACCGACACTTTGTCGTCGACGGATGGTGCCACTGCTGCGGCGAAGCCCGCGCACGGTTGGGACTACCTCTACGAGCCGGACGCGCCGACGGTGATCGACGCGCTGCTGCTGCGTTACGTCGAGGCCTTGGTGTACCAGGCCGTGGCCGACAACATGGCGTCCGAACACTCGGCGCGCATGGTGGCCATGAAGGCCGCGACCGACAACGCGGGCAATGTGATTGGCGAGCTGAAGCTGATCTACAACCGCACGCGTCAAGCCGCGATCACCAAAGAACTGTCTGAAATCGTGGCGGGTGCGGCGGCTGTTTAAGCAGCAGCTTCACGCACGGCCAGACCCCAGAATCTGCAAGTTTTAAGGATACGAACATGTCGAACGTACAAAGTGCTGAGGGCAAAATCGTCCAATGTATCGGCGCGGTGGTGGACGTTGAATTCCCCCGCAACGCGATGCCCCGGGTGTACGACGCGCTGAAGCTCGTCGGCTCGGACAGCGACCTGACGCTGGAAGTGCAACAACAACTCGGTGACGGCGTGGTCCGCACCATCGTGATGGGTTCGTCCGACGGCCTGCGCCGTGGTCTGGCCATCCGCAACACCGGCGCGGGCATCACTGTGCCGGTCGGCCGTGCGACCCTCGGCCGCATCATGGATGTGCTGGGCAACCCCATCGACGAGCGCGGCGAAGTGGGCAAGGAGCTGACCGCTTCGATCCACCGCAAGCCGCCCGCGTATGACGAGCTGAGCCCGTCGACCGACCTGCTTGAAACCGGCATCAAGGTGATCGACTTGGTCTGCCCGTTCGCCAAGGGCGGCAAGGTGGGTCTGTTCGGTGGCGCCGGTGTGGGCAAGACCGTGAACATGATGGAACTCATCAACAACATCGCCAAGGCCCACAGCGGTCTGTCGGTGTTCGCTGGTGTGGGTGAGCGCACCCGTGAAGGCAACGACTTCTATCACGAGATGGCCGATTCGGGCGTCGTGAACCTGGAGAACCTGCCGGAGTCGAAGGTCGCGATGGTCTACGGCCAGATGAATGAGCCGCCGGGCAACCGTCTGCGCGTGGCCCTGACCGGCCTGACCATTGCCGAGTCGTTCCGCGACGAAGGCAAGGACGTGCTGTTCTTCGTGGACAACATCTACCGCTACACGCTGGCCGGTACCGAAGTGTCCGCACTGCTGGGCCGCATGCCTTCTGCCGTGGGCTATCAGCCGACGCTGGCCGAAGAAATGGGCCGCCTGCAAGAGCGCATCACGTCGACCAAGGTCGGCTCGATCACCTCGATCCAAGCCGTGTACGTCCCTGCGGATGACTTGACCGACCCGTCGCCGGCCACCACCTTCGCCCACTTGGATTCCACCGTGGTGCTGTCGCGTGATATCGCTTCGCTGGGCATCTACCCCGCTGTGGACCCGCTGGACTCGACCTCGCGTCAACTCGACCCGAACGTGGTCGGCGAAGAGCACTACAACACCGCCCGTGCGGTGCAAGGCACGCTGCAGCGCTACAAGGAACTGCGAGACATCATCGCGATTCTGGGCATGGACGAACTGTCGCCCGACGACAAGCTGGCCGTGGCTCGCGCCCGAAAGATCCAGCGCTTCCTGTCGCAGCCGTTCCACGTGGCTGAAGTCTTTACCGGCTCGCCGGGCAAGTACGTGCCGCTGAAGGAAACCATCCGCGGCTTCAAGATGATCGTGGCTGGCGAGTGCGATGCGCTGCCGGAGCAAGCCTTCTACATGGTCGGCACCATCGACGAAGCCTTCGAAAAGGCCAAGAAGATTCAATAAGCGGCGCATTCGGGCCGGATGCGGCGTTGCCGTGCTCAGCGGACTTGAGTCCGCCTCCGCGCGGCGCCTTGCTCCGACCCGACTGCTTGCTTCCTGAATCTCTTGTAAGGAAAACACATGGCAACCATTCACGTCGACGTCGTCTCCGCCGAAGAGTCCATCTTCTCGGGTGAGGCGAAATTCGTTGCGCTGCCGGGCGAAAACGGCGAAATCGGCATCTTGCCGCGTCACACGCCGCTGATCACGCGCATTCGCCCGGGTGCAGTGCGCATTGAGCGCGCCGACAACGGCCAGGAAGAGTTCGTGTTTGTCGCTGGTGGCATTCTGGAAGTGCAGCCGGGCCGGGTCACCGTGCTGGCCGACACGGCCATCCGTGGCAAGGACTTGGACGAAGCCAAAGCGACCGAAGCCAAGAAGCTCGCCGAAGAAGCGATGAAAAACGCCAAGAGCGACATCGACTTTGCCAAGGCCCAGGGCGAGTTCGCCGCCATGGCCGCGCAGATCGCTGCGCTGCGTCGCTTCCGCGGCAACAAGTAAGTTCAACAGGCGCCCGGCTTACCCGCTCTGGGTGCTGCCGTTGTTGAGGTGCCTCATGCAAACCCGCCACGCTCACGCGTTTGGCGGGTTTTGTTTTGGGGACGACCGGCTTTGGGCGACCGGTGGGCGGGCAGGCGGCGGTCTATGCCGTCCTGGACCAAGGCGCGCAGGGCTACGCTCCCGCGCTGAGCGGGTGCGTCAGCGGACCACCACGCGGTTGGGCAACTCATCTGCGTTGGCGCCGCTGGCTGGCAAGGGGGCTTGCGTGTGGAGCAGGTGGCCCACGGCCGTGACCGCGGCGGCCAAACCGGTTTCAAACGCACCGGATTTGAAGGCGGCGGACATCTTGTCGGCCAGGGCTTGCCACTGCGTGCTGCTCACGCTGTGGCGCAGACCGCGGTCGGCCACGATCTCAATGCGCCGCTCGGCCAGCAGCAGGTAAATCAACACGCCGGTGTTGTGCTCGGTGTCCCAAACACCCAGCTTGCCGAACATTGCCACTGCGCGCTCCCGGGCCGTGGCGCGGCCCCAGAGGTAGCTCAAGGGCAAACCTCCCTCGACGCAGACACGAATCTCGCCCAAATGTTCGCGCTCACTGTCGCGGATCAGTGCCTCCACGCGCGCCAAGCCCGCATCGCCGCCGACGCAGCGTTTGGCATCGACGTCGTCGAAACTGCGATGGCGCAGGATGCGCAGGAGTCGTTTGCTCATCGTGCTCACCATCCACCCGAGGCACCGCCGCCGCCAAAGTCGCCGCCGCCGCCGGAGCTGAAACCACCGCCACCGCCACCGCCTGTGCTGCCGCCGCCACTGAACCCGCCGCCGCCAAAGCCGCCGCCGCGTCCGCTGCGCGACATGCCGCGTGTTGCCGAGCCGACCCCGATCACGCCGACCAAGATCAGCGCCACCACGCCGGCAGCCGCCGCAATGCCCAAGCTGGCGGTGAACCACCAGCCCAGCGCGCCTGCCACGCCGCTGGTGGCCACCGAGCCCAGCTTGCGGCCGAGCATGCCCGAGAGCACGGCACCGATGATGGGCACACCGGCGAAGAAAAACACGGCCAAGCTTTCCCAGGTCATCGGGTCGTCGGCCTGGTTGCCAGGGCCTTGCGGCACCTCGGCGGGCAGCGCCAAGCCTTCGTTCTGGATGCGCTTGCCGAGCTGCGTTACCGCCGCGCTCAGGCCGCCGGCGTAGTCGCCCTGCCGGAAGGCCGGAGTGATCTGCTCGGTGATGATGCGTTTGGCGGCCAGGTCGGGCACCGCGCCTTCGAGCGTTTTGGCCACCTCGATGCGCACCTTGCGGTCTTGCGTGGCCACCACCAGCAGCAGCCCATCGCCCACGTCGCGGCGGCCGATCTTCCAGGCGTCGCCCACGCGCTGGGCGTAGGCGGCGATGTCCTCGGGGGCCGTGCTGGACACGAGCAAGATCACGACTTGGCTGCCGGATTGTGTTTCCAGCGCGGCCAATTGGGCCGTGAGTGCGGCCTGCTGCGCGGCAGACAGTGTGGCCGTCTGGTCAATCACTCGGCCCACCAGGGCGGGCACGGGCAACACATCTTGCGCCCAGGCCAGTGCCGAGCACAGCCAGAGGCACAGCCCAAAGAGCCAGCCCGCGAAGGGCCGGCCGGCGGCGCAGGAGCGGGCGCTCATGCCCGCGTCACTTGGCCGCAGGTTTGTCGAAGTTGACCGTCGGCGGTGCCGAGATCTGCGCTTCGTTTTGCACCGTGAAGTTGGCCTTGGTCTGGTAGCTGAAGGCCATGGCGGTCAGGTTGCTCGGGAAGCTGCGCGCCAACACGTTGTAGTCGGCCACCGACTTGATGTAGCGGTTGCGCGCCACCGTGACGCGGTTTTCGGTGCCTTCGAGTTGCACGCGCAAGTCTTGAAACGCTTGGTTGGCTTTCAGGTTTGGGTACTGCTCGCTGACCACCATCAGGCGGCTCAGTGCGCCCGTGAGTTCGCCCTGTGCGGCTTGGAATTTCTGGAACGCCGCGGGGTCGTTCACCAACTCGGGCGTGGCCTGAATGCTGGTGGCCTTGGACCGAGCCTCGATCACCTTGGTGAGCGTTTCTTGCTCAAAATTGGCCTCGCCCTTGACGGTGGCGACGATGTTGGGAATCAGGTCGGCGCGGCGCTGGTATTGGTTCAGCACCTCCGACCAATCGGCCTTCACTGCCTCGTCCAGGCGCTGGAAATCGTTGTAGCCACAGCCGCTGAGCGCGAGTGTGGCGCTCAGCAGTGCGGCGGCTGCGGCGTGGCGCGCGGTGTGGCGGTTCATGGACAAGTCCTCCTGATGTTGTGTGGGGCGGGTTGACCCGAATGATGGGTCCAGCGGCCCGGATTCAAGCACGCCCAGCTGTCACTCTGTGGGCAAGAATCCCTCAATCGACAAATAGCGCTCGCCCGTGTCGTAATTGAACCCCAGCACAGTGGCGCCTGCGGGCAAATCTGGCAGCTTTTGGGCAATGGCGGCCAGCGTGGCGCCCGACGAGATGCCGACCAGCAGGCCCTCTTCGCGGGCGCTGCGGCGGGCCATCTCGCGGGCCGCCTCGGCCTCCACCTGAATCACGCCATCGAGCAGCGCGGTGTGAAGGTTGGTGGGGATGAAGCCGGCGCCGATGCCTTGGATCGGGTGCGGGCTGGGCTTGCCGCCGCTGATCACGGGGCTGGCCGAGGGCTCGACCGCATACACCTTGAGCTGTGGCCACATGGCCTTGAGCACCTGTGCACAGCCGGTGATGTGGCCGCCTGTGCCCACGCCAGTGATCAGTGCATCGATGCCAGCCGGAAAGTCGGCCGCGATCTCCAACGCCGTGGTGCGCGTGTGCACGTCGATGTTGGCGGGGTTTTCGAACTGCTGCGGCATCCAGGCGCCTGGCGTGGCGGCCATCAGCTCTTTGGCGCGGGCGATGGCGCCGTTCATGCCTTTTTCGCGCGGCGTGAGCTCAAACTTGGCGCCGTAGGCCAGCATCAGCCGGCGGCGCTCCACGCTCATGCTGTCGGGCATCACCAGCACCAGTGGGTAGCCCTTCACGGCCGCCACCATGGCCAAGCCGACGCCGGTGTTGCCCGAGGTGGGCTCGATGATGGTGGCGCCCGGCGTGAGGACGCCAGCCGCCTCTGCGGCCTCCACCATCGCCAGCGCAATGCGGTCCTTGATCGAGCCGCCCGGGTTGCTGCGCTCGCTCTTGATGTAGACGCTGTGGCTGTTGCCAAACAAGCGGTTGATGCGGATGTGCGGCGTGTTGCCGATGGTGCTCAGGACGTTGTTGGCCAGCATGTTCGGGTCTCCAGGGGCGGGTGATTGAACAATTATGGGCGCGATAATTCTGGGATGACTGCACCGCTGCAAAACGACACCTTCCTCCGCGCCTGTCTGCGCCAACCCACCGAACACACCCCCGTCTGGCTGATGCGCCAGGCCGGGCGCTACCTGCCCGAATACCGCGCCACGCGCGCGCAGGCGGGCAGTTTCATGGGCTTGGCCACCAACACCGACTACGCCACCGAGGTGACGTTGCAGCCGTTGGAGCGCTATGCGCTCGACGCTGCGATCTTGTTCTCCGACATCCTCACCGTGCCCGACGCCATGGGCCTGGGCCTGAGCTTTGCGCTCGGCGAGGGCCCGAAGTTTGCCCACCCGGTGCGCGATGAAGCGGCAGTCAACGCGCTGGCCGTGCCCGACATGGCCAAGCTGCAGTACGTGTTTGACGCCGTCAGCTCCATCCGCAAGGCGCTCAACGGCCGGGTGCCGCTGATTGGCTTCTCGGGCAGCCCGTGGACGCTGGCCTGCTACATGGTGGAGGGCGGCGGCTCGGACGACTACCGCTTGGTCAAGACCATGCTTTACAGCCGCCCCGATCTGATGCACCGCATGCTGGCCATCAATGCCGATGCGGTGGCGCTTTACCTCAACACCCAGATCGAAGCCGGCGCGCAAGCGGTGATGGTGTTCGACAGCTGGGGTGGCGTGCTCGCCGATGGTGCCTTTCAGCAGTTCAGCCTGGCCTACACCCAGCGCGTGCTGAAACAGCTCAAAAAGACCCACAACGGCCAGCGCATCCCGCACATCGTCTTCACCAAGGGTGGCGGCTTGTGGCTCAACGAGATTGCCGACATTGGCGCCGACGTGCTGGGCCTGGACTGGACGGTGAACCTGGGTGCCGCCCGCCGCCAAGTGGGCGATCGCGTGGCGCTGCAAGGCAATCTGGACCCGAACGTGTTGTTTGCCCCACCCGCGGCCATCGAGGCTGAAGTGGTCAAGGTGCTGGAGAGTTTTGGTGCGCCGACCCACGCCGATGGCAGCACGGCGGGCCACATTTTCAACCTGGGCCACGGCATCAGCCAGTTCACACCACCCGAAAACGTGAGCGTGCTGGTGGATGCAGTGCATGCGCACTCGCGTCGTGTGCGTGCCGCGCGCTGACCTCTGCTAACACGTTTTTCAAGGGGTTTGACGGGACTTCGGGCTTGACTTATCCCCAAAATTCGCCTCGCCCCCTTGGCTGGCTGTGCTAGACGTTTGCGCCGGGTACTTGCGACGGTGGCATCGCTAAGTTGTTGATTTCATTGAGATGCCTGGATTGCTCTCAAAGTGGGCAATCCAGCGCAAGGCCAAGCGCCACAACGATTTAGCGACGATGTGTCCAGCTTTCCCACAAAGTTATCCACAGCTTCGGTGGACAGTTCAAAAAGTCGCCCGGAATCATGCACTTAGCCTCCAACGCTCATAAATTCTCGAACTTCAATGGCTAACTTGCCTGCCTCGGCGGCGGGCGCCACGCACCGGGTGCGTGTGGCCGTCGAGACCCCGCAGCACACGGGCTTGGGTGAGCCGCTGGATTACCTGGCACCCGCCGATCTGCCCCCGGGCACCCTGGTGCGCGCCCCGCTGGGCCGGCGTGAGGTGCCGGGGGTGGTGTGGCCGGGCGAGCCTGGCGATGCGCTGGACGACGCTGCGCTGCGGCCGCTGGCCCAGGTGTTGGATGCGCTGCCACCTCTGGGCGAGCGCTGGTGTGCCTTGGTCGCCTTTGCCGCGCTCTACTACCAACGTGGTGTGGGCGAGGTGGCGCTGGCGGTGTTGCCGCCCGAATTGCGCAAGCTCGACAACGCGCAAATCGCCAACCGTGTTGCCAAACTGCACAAGGCCTTGGCCAAAGAGCGCGCTGAGTCGGCCGCCGCCGCGCCTGCGGTGCAGCCGGCGTTGAGCGAGGAGCAGGCTGCCGTGCTAACGCGCTTGGCCGAACTGGCCGCGCAGCCGCAACCCGGCACGGTGCTGCTCTACGGCGCCACTGGCAGCGGCAAGACCGAGGTCTACCTGCGCGCAGCGGAGCAGGCGCTGGCGGCTGGCCGCCAGGTGCTGGTGCTGGTGCCCGAGATCAACCTCACGCCGCAGTTGGAGGCACGTTTCTCCGAGCGTTTTGCCGGCCACACCATCGCCACCCAGCACAGCGCGCTTACGCCTGCACAGCGCCTGCGCCATTGGCTCTCGGCGCACATCGGCGAGGCCGATTTGGTGCTGGGCACGCGCCTCGCCGTGTTTGCCTCCATGCCGCGTCTGGGACTGATCGTGGTCGATGAGGAGCACGACCCGTCCTACAAGCAGCAAGACGGCGCCCGCTACTCCGCACGCGACCTGGCGGTGTACCGCGGCCGCTTGGAAGGCGCGCCGGTGCTGCTCGGCTCGGCCACGCCCTCGCTGGAGAGTTGGCAGCGTGCCACCGAGGGCCGCTACCAGCGCCTGGCCATGCCCAGCCGCATTGGCGGTGGCGTGTTGCCCAAGGTGCGGCTGGTCGACATGAACCTGCTGCCCAAGGCCAAGGGCGTGACCACGGCCTTGTCGCCGCCGCTGCTGGCCGCGCTGCAAAAGCGGCTCGACCAAGGCGAGCAGAGCTTGGTGTTTTTGAACCGCCGTGGATATGCCCCGGTGCTGCATTGCAGCGACTGCGGCTGGAAAAGCGGCTGCCCGCATTGCAGCGCCTGGCGCGTGTTCCACAAGCTCGACCGCACGCTGCGTTGCCACCACTGCGGCTTCACCGAGCGTGTGCCGCGCGCCTGCCCCGACTGCGGCAACCAAGACATCGCACCGCTCGGCCGCGGCACCGAGCGCCTCGAAGAGCAACTCGCCGAACTGCTCAAGCGCCCGGACGGCAGCCCCGCGCGCGTGGCCCGCATCGACGCCGACACCACGCGGCTCAAAGGCTCGCTGGAGGTGCAGCTCAATGCCGTGCACGCTGGCGATGTGGATGTGCTGGTCGGCACGCAGATGATCACCAAAGGGCACGACTTCCGGCGCATCACCTTGGTGGCGGCGGTGAACCCGGACTCGTCCCTGTTCAGCAGCGATTTCCGCGCGCCTGAGCGTTTGTTCTCCTTGCTGATGCAGGCTGCGGGTCGCGCCGGCCGAGACGCCGCGCAAGCCGCCGCCAGCGAGATGTGGGTGCAAACCTGGCACCCCACGCACGCGATCTATGCCGCGCTGCGTCAGCACGATTACGAGACCTTTGCCGCCAGCCAGTTGAAGGAGCGCGAGATGGCCGGCCTGCCGCCCTGGGCGCACCTGGCCATGCTGCGCGCCGAGGCGCACACGGTGGAGGCCGCGCGCGATTTTCTCGATGCGGCGGCTGAATTGGTGCCGGCAATGGACGGCGCCGATCAGGTGCTGGTGTACCCCGCGGTGCCGATGAGCGTGGCGCGGGTGGCCAATGTTGAGCGCATGCAGATGTTGATTGAATCGCCCAGCCGTGGTGCTTTGCAGAAGGTGCTGAGCCAATGGCTGCCTGCCATGCATGTCTTGCGCAGCAGCCGCAAGGCGGCTGAGCAACGCATTCTGCGGTGGGCGGTGGATGTGGATCCGCTGAGCATCTGAGTAGCCACCTGAGTGGTGCGCGGCACGTGCTCACCGGCCGCACTCCGGCCAGCCCCTGCTGGCGCTCACTTCGCGGTGGTTTTACAATTTCAGCTTCAAAAGCTGGAATTGTAAAAATGATCGAACGCGCCGCTCGTCATCGCTTGCTTCGTCTGGCTCAAGGCTTTCCCGTGGTGGTGCTTACGGGCCCGCGCCAGTCTGGCAAAACCACCTTGGCGCGGAGCGCTTTTCCGCAGCACGCCTACGTGTCGGTGGAAGACCCCGATGTGCGCGAGCGCGTGGCCGCAGACCCGCGCGCGTTCTTGCTGGCGCACCGCGACGGCGTCGTCATCGACGAAGTGCAGCGTGTGCCCGAGTTGCTGTCGTACCTGCAAACCGCCGTTGATGCGCAAAGCCAGATGGGCCGCTATGTGCTGACCGGTTCGCAAAACTTGCTGCTCTCTGCGCACGTGGGCCAAAGTTTGGCGGGCCGGGCGGGCTATCTGGAGTTGCTGCCGCTGGCCTATGCCGAGCAGCCCGCGTTGATGGCGGCCAGCAGCTTGGATGAGTTGCTCGTGCGAGGTTTTTACCCACCGCTCTACGACCGCCCTGTGGCGCCCACTGAATGGCACGCCAGCTACTTGGCCAGCTATGTGGAGCGCGATGTGCGCCAGATCAGCCGCGTGGCCGACTTGCTGCAGTTCCAGCGCTTCATGCGTTTGATGGCGGCGCGCTGCGGCCAGTTGCTCAACCTCAGTGCCGTGGCCAACGACCTCGGCATTGCGCAAACCACCGCGCGCGATTGGCTGGCCGTGCTGGAGGCCAGCTACATCGTCTATCGCTTGGCGCCGTACCACACCAACTTCGGCAAGCGTTTGGTCAAAACGCCCAAGCTCTATTTCCACGATGTCGGCCTGGCCGCCTACCTGCTCGGCATCACCGATGCGGCCAGCATGAACAGCCACCCCATGCGCGGCGCACTGTTCGAGAGCATGCTGATCACCGACTACCTCAAGCACTGCCGCAACACCGGCGCCGCCAACGGCATCTACTTCTGGCGCGACAACATCGGCAACGAGGTTGATCTGTTGATTGAGCGCGCCGGCGAGTTGTGGCCGGTGGAGATGAAGTCTGGCGCCACGTTCCAAAGCGGCTGGCTCAAGCCCTTGCACACCTGGGCGCAACACACCGCTGGCGCGCGCCGCGGCGACGGCATGCTCATCAGCGCCACGCCGGGCAACGCGTGGCAGGCGGGCGTGATGACCGCGAACTGGCGCGACGCGCTGATGATGCTGAGCCCCGCGCAGGTTTGATGGGTGGCAGTGGGTTGCTGCAGGTCGACAAACGCCCCAATTTGCTATTTCAGCTTTTGAAGCTGAAATTGTAAAAGAGCCTTGTTGGCGTCAACTCAACAGCGCTGGCACCAACGTCGCCAACGCCTGCCGCTGCGAGGTGGCGGCGCCCATCAACACGAAGCCGCGCAAGGCGCCTGCTGCATCGGTGTAGCGGCCCACCAAGCCCGCGTCGTCGCTCTCCACGGCCCATTGCCCAGCCACATCGGCGGGCGGCGGGCACACCACGGTGGGGTTGGCGGGGGTCTTCACCGTCACCGGCATGGCAGGGTAGGCCACTTCGGTGGTGTTGCCCGCCAAGGTGGCGGCCACCGCGCGGCTTTGCGCCATCAGCGGCATCACATAGGGCAGCCAGTGGCCTTGCACCTCGGCCACATCACCCAGCGCGTAGACATGATCGGCCGTGGTGGCCAGCGTGCGTGAGGTCACCACGCCGCGGTTGATGCCGATGCCGGCGGCTTGGGCCAGGGCGGTGCGCGGGCGCAGGCCGATGGCCGAGAGCACGCGGTCGGCCACCACGCTGCGGCCGTCGCTCAGCGTGACTTGCAGCGCGCCGCTCTCGCTGCGGTCCACGCGTGTGGCGCTCACGCCCCATTCAAAGCGCACGCCGCCGGCTTCGAGCTTGGCCTGCAGGCGGGCGCTCGCCTCGGCGGGCAGCAGGCGTGCGAGCGCGCGGTCGGCGAGGTCGAGCACGGTGGGGCTGACGCCGCGGTGGAGCAGGTCGTTGGCAAACTCGCAGCCGATCAAGCCGCCGCCCAGAATGGCCACGCTCTGCGCGCCTTCGAGTTGATCGGCAAAGCGCGCGTAATCGTCGATGTTGTTGACCGACAGCACCGCATCGGCCGCATCACCACCCAGCGGCAGGCGGATCGGGTCGGCGCCTTGCGCCAGCACCAGGTCGCGGTAGGCCAGCACGCGGCCATCGTCCAGCGTCACGGTGCGGGCTGCGGTGTCGATGTGCGTGGCGCTGTGGCCGGCGATCACGTCGGCGTTCAACTCGGCGGCCATCTTGGCGGCGTCTTTCATCACCAGCGTGGCCGCAGTTTTTTTGCTGGCCAGCGCATTGCTCAGCATCGGCTTGGAGTAATAGCCGGCGGCGTCTTGGCTCACCAGCACCAGCGGCGTCGTGGTGTCGAGGCGGCGCCATTCGCGGGCCACGCCGTAGCCGGCCAGGCCGGTGCCAAGAATGATCAGGGGAGCGGTCATGTGGAAGTTTGTCGCAATGAAATAGAGGGTCTCAGCGCGGCACCAGCAACAGCGCCGCGCCCGAGAAAGTGGCAAAGGCCAGCACGGTGCTGACCATGATGATGCGCGCCACGCGGCCATTGTCGGCGCCATAGCGCTCGGCCAGCAGCGAGACATTGCTGGCACTCGGCAGCGCCGCGGCCAGCACCAGTGCGCCCAGGCCAAACGGCGTCAGGGTGAAGCCCAGCGCGCCCGCCAGCAAGCCGGTCGAGAGCACCAGCAGCGGGTGGATCAGCAGCTTGAACAGCGCCACCGGCAACACCAGTCGCAACGGCGTGCGCGAGTGCGCATGCTGGCCGGCGCGCCACAGCACGGCGCCAATGGTGAACAGGGCCACCGGCGAGGCCGATTCGGCCAGCATCTTGATGATTTGCGAGAGCGGGCCGGGCAACTGTTGGCCACTCGCTGCGAGCAATGCGCCGAGCGCGATCGACCAAGGCAAGGGGTTGGTGAGCGTGCCGCGCGCGGCGCGGCCCATCAGCGACCACACGGACACATGCGCATCGCCCGCGGCCTCACGCTGGCTGTGCAGTTGCGCCAGCGCCAGACAGAGCGAACTGGTCATCACCATGTCGACCACGATGGTGCCAATCACCGGGCCTGCAGCTGCTTGGCCCAGCAGCGCCACCAGCAGCGGCACGCCCATGAAGCCCGAGTTCGGGAACGCCGCCACCAGCGCGCCGAAGGCTGCGTCGCGCAAGTCCACACCCGGGCTCTGCGCATCGCGCCGCAGCGTGACGGCGATGGTGAAAAACACCATCAGCAGCGCACACAGCACATACACGCCCACCAGCACCGGGTCGAGCAACTGCGCCAGCGGCATGCTGGCGCCAAAGCGGAACAGCATGCAGGGCAGGGCGAAGAACAGCACGTAGGCGTTCAAGCCCGGAATGGCCGCCTCGGGCAGCACGCGCCGCTGCGCCGCCAGGTAGCCACACAGCACCAAGGCGAAGAAGGGGGCGGTGACGGCGAAGATGGCTTCCATGGGGTGGCGATTGTCGCAAGCCTTGCCGCACCCGGTGTGCCCGCCTTGGCCCGGGCCGTTTCGCTATCATCCGCCGCCCCCTTTGCTTTGACTGCCGCGCCGTGTCCACCCCCGTCCATTCGCTCAACCCTGCCCAGCACGAAGCCGTGGAATACCTGGGTGGGCCGTGTTTGGTGCTGGCCGGCGCGGGTTCGGGCAAGACGCGGGTGATCACGCAAAAGATCGCCCGTCTGCTCAAGGCTGGCTACGCGCCGGGGCAGATTGCCGCCATCACCTTCACCAACAAAGCCGCGCAAGAAATGCGCGAGCGCGCCAAAGAGCTGGTGGGCGCGCGCGCCGCCAAGCACCTGGTGATCAGCACCTTCCACTCGATGGGCGTGCGCCTGCTGCGCGCCGAAGGCCACCGCCTGGGCCTCAAAGAAAAATTCAGCATCCTCGACAGTGACGACGTGCTGGGCATCTTGAAAGACGCTGGCGCCAGCACCGACACCGCGCTGGCCAAGCGCTGGCAATGGACCATCAGCCTCTGGAAAAACCTGGGCTTGAATGCCGACCAGGCCGAGGCCGTGGCGCAAGACGACGACGAGCGCGTGGCCGCACGCGTGATGAAGCGCTACGAAGAGCGCCTGGCCGCCTACCAAGCGGTGGACTTTGATGACCTCATCAGCCTGCCCCAGCAACTGCTGCAGCGCGACGCCGAGGCGCGCGCCAAGTGGCAAAACACCCTGCGCTACGTGCTGGTGGACGAGTACCAAGACACCAACGCCATCCAGTACGAGCTGCTGAAAAGCCTGGTCGGCGAGCGCGCCATGTTCACTGCCGTGGGCGATGACGACCAGAGCATCTACGGCTGGCGCGGCGCCACCATCGACAACCTGCGCCGCCTGCCGCAGGAGTTTCCGCAACTGAAGGTGATTCCGCTGGAGCAGAACTACCGCTCCACCGGCAGCATCTTGCGCGCGGCCAACTGCGTGATCGGCAACAACCCCAAGCTGTTTGAGAAGAAGCTGTGGAGCGCCTTTGGCGACGGCGAGCCCGTGCGCGTGGTGGAGTGCGATGGCGAAGAGCACGAGGCCGAGCGAGCCGTGGCCCGCATCATCAGCTTGCGTGGCGACGGCGGCACGGCGGCCTCAGGCGGCGAGGTGGCCTACAAAGACTTCGCCATCCTCTACCGCGCCAACCACCTGGCGCGTGTGTTTGAGAAGGCGCTGCGCAAGGCCAACATCCCCTACAAGGTGTCGGGCGGCCAGAGCTTTTTTGACCGCACCGAGATCCGCGACCTCTGCGCCTGGCTGCGCTTGTGGGTCAACAACGACGACGACCCGGCGTTTCTGCGCGCCATCACCACGCCCAAGCGCGGCATCGGCCACCAAACCTTGGCCGGCCTGGGCGAGTTCTCGGGCAAGTGGAAGGTGAGCTTGTTTGAGGCGCTGTTTGCCGAGAGCCTGGGTGCGGCGCTGCCTGCGCGCGCCGTGGGCTCGCTGCACGAATTTGGCCGCTATGTGAACGACCTGCAGTACCGCGCGGCCCACACCACCGGTGCCGAAGAAGCCAAGACGTTCTTGATGGAGTGGCTCAAAGACATCGACTACGAAAAGCATTTGCTCGAAAGCGAAGACAGCGAAAAAGCCGCCGCCAACCGTTGGAGCAATGTGCTCGATTTCATCGACTGGATGGCCAAGCGCTGCGGTGGGCAGATCGAGAACGACGGTGGCGTGTCGGTGGAGGTCGAGCGCAAGACCGTGCTCGATGTGGCGCAGACCATCTCCGTCATCATCAGCCTGGCCGAGCGCAGCGAAGAGCAAGACCAGGTGACGCTCTCCACCCTGCACGCCAGCAAGGGCCTGGAGTGGCCGCATGTGGTGCTGGTGGGCGTGAACGAAGGCCTGCTGCCCTTTCGCAGCGAAGACGAGGACATGACCGAGCTGCGCATCGAAGAAGAGCGCCGCCTGATGTACGTGGGCATCACCCGCGCCCGCAGCACGCTCGTGGTCAGCACCCTGCGCCGCCGCAAGCGTGGCCGCGAAACCATTCAGGGCATCCCCAGCCGTTTCATTGCCGAGATGAAGCTGGACGAGGTCACGGCGAAAGAAGACCCGCGCGAGAAGCTCAAGGCGCTGCGGGCGGCGGCTGCGGCGCGGGCGGCCAACGCGGCCGGGGCCGCCGACAAAGCGGATTGAGCGCGGGTCTGCGCGCTGCCTCACGCATGCCGGGGCGATCAGCGCGCCCTTGATGAGCATCAAGCGATGACGCATGGGTACCCCAGGGGGTACTTGATGGCGAAGCCCTGTTCGGCATATGATGCACTCAAATACCCATTGGGGTATGTGAGATGCACCCGCCATGACCGCCACTGCCTTCCTTGTTCGCCGCCATGCCCTGCACCTGGGTGGGCTCTTGCCCGCATTGTTGTTGGCCGTGACCGCCCATGCCGCCGACCCGGCGGGCCCGGTCATCTCCGTGCCCACGGCCGTGGTGCAGTCGGGCCTGGCCCAAGGCGGCTTTGTGCTCGAAGGCACGGTGCAGGCCGTCAAGCAAGCCACCGTGGCTGTGCCCACCAGCGGGCGGGTGACGCAGTTGCTCGTCAAGGCGGGCGACCGGGTGAAGGCGGGGCAGTTGCTGGCTTCGGTGGATGACCGCGACGCTGCCGCGGCGCAGAGCCGCAGCGAAGCCCAAGTGGCGCAGGCCGATGCCGAGTTGTCGCAAGCGCGCAGCAGCGTGGAGCGCACGCGCAGCCTGCGCCAGCAAGGTTTTGTGAGCCAGGCCGCGTTGGATGCGGCCGAGGCGCAGTTCCGCGCGGTGTCGGCCGGTCAGCGCGCGGCGGTGGCGGGGCGCACACAAAGCGGCGTGGCACGCAGCTTGTCGAGCGCCACCGCGCCGTTCGACGGCATCGTCGCCAGCACGCAGGTGGAAGTCGGCGACCTGGCCGTGCCGGGGCGCCCGCTGTTGACGATGTATGCGCCGCAAGCGCTGCGCGTGGTGGTGTATGTGCCTTCGTCGCGCCAGGCGGTGGCGCAGGCGGCCAGCAGCGTGATGCTCGGCCTGCCCGGCGGGCGCTGGGTGGCGCCGGCGGCGCGCAGCGTGTTGCCCACGGCCGATGCGGTGTCGCAAACGGTGGAGTGGCGCTTGGATGTGTCGGCGGCTGAGGCGGCCGCTTTGAGCCCGGGTCAGCCGGTGCAGGTGCGCTTTGCAGCGGCGCCGTCCAGCACCGGGGCCCAGGGCTCGGCCTTGACCGTGCCGGCGAGCGCCTTGTTGCAGCGGGGTGAACTGACCGCTGTCTACGTGGCGGCACCCGGCGACGCCGCCTTCGTGTTGCGCGCAGTGCGCCGCGGCGCACTGGCTGCGGGTGACGCGGGCCGGGTGGAGGTGTTGGCCGGCCTGAAGGCTGGTGAGCGCGTGGCGCTGGATCCGGTGCAGGCGGGCTTGGCCGGTGCCCGGCCGGCAGCTGCACGCTGAGGCGCCGCGATGAACAACGATCTCCAACCTCACGCCGCGCCTGCCCCGCTGGGCATCTCCGGCCGCTTGGCGCGCGCCTTCCAGGCCAACGCCATCACGCCGCTGCTCGCCATCGTGGCCTTGCTGCTGGGCCTGTTTGCCGTGCTGGTGACGCCGCGCGAAGAAGAGCCGCAGATCAACGTCACCATGGCCAATGTGCTGATCCCCTTCCCGGGGGCATCGAGCGCGGATGTGGAAAACATGGTGGCCGGCCCGGCCGAGCAGGTGCTGTCGCAGGTGCAGGGCATTGAGCACACCTCTGCGGTGTCGCGCCCCGGCATGGCCGTGCTCACGGTGCAGTTCAAGGTGGGCGTGCCGCGCACCGAGGCGCTGGTGCGCATCTACGACGTGCTCAACGCCAACAAGGACTGGCTGCCTGCGGGCCTGGGCGTGCTCGAGCCCATCGTGCGCCCCAAGGGCATTGACGATGTGCCGGTGCTGGCCGTCACCCTTTGGGGACGCGACGCGCAAAGCGCGATGGACCTGGAGCGCGTGGCGCGCAGCGTGGAAAACGAGATCAAGCGGGTGCCCGGCACGCGCGAGGTGAACACCCTCGGCGCGCCGGGCCGCGCGCTGCGCGTGGTGATCGACCCGGCGCGGCTGCGCGCCCGCGGTGTGTCGCTCGATGGGCTGCAGCGCAGCATCGCCGCCGCCTCGGTGGCCTTGCCTGCGGGTGCGGTGATCGAGCCGCGCGCCGATGGCCAAGGCGCGCAGATGCTGGCGGTGGAGACCGGCGAGTTCTTGAAGAATGCCGACGACGTGGGCCAGATCGTGGTGGGCGTGAGCAACGGCAAACCCATCTACCTGGCTGAGGTGGCCACCGTGGAGGCTGGCGCCCAGCAGCCGCAGCGCTACGTGTGGTTCACGCCCGGCGTGGCCTCGGGCTTGAGCGGCGTGACGGCCGGCGACAGCCGCCCCGCGCTGACGATCACCGTCACCAAAAAGCCGGGCGAAAACGCCGTCGATGTGGCGCGCGCAGCGCGTGCCCGCTTTGAGGAATTGCGCAACACGCTGATCCCCGACGGCGTGGAAGCCACCGTCACCCGCGACTACGGCGAAACCGCCGCCGAGAAGGCCAACAAGCTGATCCAGAAGCTCGCCTTTGCCACTGGCTCGGTGATCTTGCTGGTGGGCCTGGCGCTGGGCCGGCGCGAGGCCATCATCGTGGGTGCGGCCGTCATCCTCACGCTCACCGCCACGCTGTTTGCCAGCTGGGCCTGGGGCTTCACGCTCAACCGGGTGTCGCTGTTTGCGCTCATCTTCTCCATCGGCATCTTGGTGGACGACGCGATCGTGGTGGTGGAGAACATCCACCGCCACCGTCAGCTCGCCGCCGATGCGCACGCCGCCGATGGCACGCCCGTGCCGCCGCTGCTGGAGATCATCCCGCGCGCGGTGGACGAGGTCGGCGGCCCCACCATCCTGGCCACGCTCACGGTGATCGCGGCCTTGTTGCCGATGGCGTTTGTGAGCGGCCTGATGGGCCCGTACATGAGCCCCATCCCCATCAACGCCAGCATGGGCATGGCGCTGTCGCTGGCCATCGCGTTTACCGTCACGCCGTGGCTCGCCTACCGCATGTATGCCCAGGCGCCAGCCCTGCAAGCGGCGACACACGGCAGCGCCGGCCACGGGCTCAGCGGCAAGCTGCAATCCGTGTTCGAGCGCGTGCTGACGCCGCTGTTGGCCGAGCGCCGCCGCCGCTGGTGGTTGGTGGGCGGCGTGCTGGCGCTGCTGCTGATGTCGGTGTCGCTGGTGGGCGTGCAGGCCGTGGTGCTCAAGATGCTGCCCTTCGACAACAAGTCGGAGTTCCAGCTCGTGGTTGATTTGCCGCCCGGCACGCCGCTGGAAGACACCGCCGCCGCGCTGCAGGACCTGGGCGCCTACCTCGCCCAACAGCCCGAGGTGATGAACCTGCAGGGCTATGCCGGCACGGCCAGCCCCATCACCTTCAACGGCTTGGTGCGCCAGTACTACCTGCGCGCCGAGGCCGAGTCGGGCGACCTGCAGGTGAACCTGGTGGACAAGCACCACCGCGCCGACAAGAGCCACGCCATCGCGCAGCGCCTGCTGCCCGCGTTGGAGAAGATCGCCGCCACGCACCAAGCGCGGGTGAAGCTGGTGGAGGTGCCGCCCGGCCCGCCGGTGCTGTCGCCGATCGTGGCCGAGGTCTACGGGCCCGACCTGGCCGGGCGCGAGGCCTTGGCGCTCAAGCTCGCCGCGCAGTTCCGGGCCACGCCGCACATCGTCGGTGTGGACACCTCGCTCAAGGCCGGTGCGCCGCGCGCGTTTTTGCGGGTGCAGCGTGCTCGGGCTGAGCAACTCGGCGTGCCGGTGGCGCTGATCGCACAAACCGTGCAGGGCGCGCTGCACGGTGTGGACGCGGCCTGGCTGCACGACGGCCAGTCGAAGCTGCCCGTGCCCATCCGCGTGCAACTGCCGCTGGAGGCGCAGCAGGGCCTGGACGCGCTGCTGGCCCTGCCCCTCAAGACGGCCTCGGGCGCGATGGTGCCGCTGTCCGAGCTGGTGACGGTGGAGCGCGGGCTGATCGACACACCGCGATTCCGCAAAGACCTGATGCCGGTGAGCTATGTGATGGGCGACATGTCGGGCGCGCAAGACTCGCCGCTCTACGGCCTGTTCGGCATCCGCGGCAAGCTGGCCGAGGCGATGCAGGGCCAGGCCGTGGTGCCCGCCGAGTATTGGGTGAAGCAGCCGTCCGACCCCTACCGCGCCTACGCCATCAAGTGGGACGGCGAGTGGCAGATCACGTTTGAAACCTTCCGCGACATGGGTGCTGCCTATGCCGTGGGCCTGGTGCTGATTTACCTGCTGGCGGTGGCGCAGTTCCGCAGCTACCTCACGCCGCTGATCATCATGGCGCCGATTCCGCTGACGATCATTGGCGTGATGCCTGGCCATGCGCTCACCGGTGCGCAGTTCACCGCCACCAGCATGATTGGCATGATCGCGTTGGCCGGCATCATCGTGCGCAACTCTATCTTGCTGGTGGACTTCATCGAGCTGGAGGTGGCGCGCGGCGTGCCCTTTGCGCAAGCCGTGGTGCAGTCCGCCGCGGTGCGCGCGCAGCCGATTGCGCTCACCGGCTTGGCCGCCATGATCGGCGCGTTGTTCATCCTCGACGACCCCATCTTCAATGGCCTCGCCGTGTCGCTGATTTTCGGCATCCTGGTGTCCACGCTGCTCACGCTGGTGGTGATCCCGGTGCTGTATTTCTCGGCCTACCGCGGCCGCCATGCTGTTTGAACACGTCCCCTTTTTCACGGAGATTCCCCATGACTGTTGACCGCTTGATCCGCATCTTTGCCGGCAGTTTCATCCTGCTCTCGCTCGCGCTCGGCGTGGAGGGCAGCCCCGTGTTTGTCAGCCGCTGGTGGCTGGCCTTCACGGCCTTTGTCGGCCTCAACCTGTTCCAATTCGGCTTCACCAATGTGTGCCCGCTCGGCATCATCTTGAACAAGGTGTTCAAGGTGCCGATGGCCTGCGACACCACGCCCGCCTCACGCTGAAGCTTCTCCGCTCATGGCCCATCACCCCACCCCGTTGAAGTTCCTCGCCCCAGGCTGGTACGCCGTGCCCATGGGCCTGAGTGGCCTGGCCTTGGCCTGGCACCGCGCAGCGCCCCTGATGGGCGACATGGCCGGCGCCTTGGCGATGGTCTTGGGCGCGCTGGCGGCGCTGGTGTTTGCGGTGCTGCTGGGCTTCACCGCGATGCGCGCGCAGCGCCACCCCGAGGCGTGGCTCGACGACCGCCGCCACCCCGTGCGCCACGCCTTCATCGCCACGCTGCCGGTGGCCGCCGTGCTGCTGGCCACGGTGGCGGTGGCCGTCACGGGCCCGAGCGCGCTGGCCGATGCGCTTTGGTGGGTGGGCACATCGAGCCTGTTGGGCGTCACGCTGTGGGTGCTGGCGCGCTGGTTTCAGCCGACGGCCCAAGGCGGTGTGAGCTGGGCCGCCATCACGCCCGCGCTGTTCATTCCGGTGGTGGGCAATGTGTTGGCGCCGCTGGCGGGTGTGCCCTTGGGGCACGCGTCTTGGGCGGCTGCGCAGTTCGGCATCGGCCTGCTGTTTTGGCCGCTGGTGTTGGGGCTGCTGCTCACGCGCTGGCTGGTGCAAGGGCCGCTGCCCGAGCGCTTGTGGCCCACGCTGTTCATCTTGATCGCGCCGCCGGCCGTCATCGGCAACGCGCTGCTCTCGCTGGGCGCGCCGGTGCTGCTGGCTTGGGGCGCGTGGGGCATGGCGGCGTTCACGCTGCTGTGGGTGGGCAGCCAGGCCCGACGCATCATCGCGCTGCCCTTCGGCATGACGCACTGGGCGCTGCTGTTTCCGCTGGCCGCTCTCACCGCCTTGACGTTGCGCTTGGCTGAGCCGGGCGGCCTGTTGGCCGTGCTGGGCCCGCTGCTGTTGGCGCTGAGTTCGCTGCTGGCGCTGGTGCTGACCTTGGGCACCGTGCGCGGCCTGCGCGAGGGGCATCTGCTGGCCCCGGAGCCAGTGGCCATCATCAACGTGGCGGCATCGCTGGAGGCAAAATGAGCGCTGATCTCACCCCGACTGATTCTGGAGACTGCCCGATGGTGCTCGACGACAACGCCTCGCGCGACGACCTGCTCAAGCGCCTGCGCCGCGTGGAGGGCCAACTGCGTGGCGTGCAGCGCATGATTGAAGAGGGCGAGCCCTGCCGCAAGATTGGCGGCCAGATGAGCGCGGCGCGCAAGGCGCTCGACAGTGCCTATGTGCGCATGACGGTGTGCTTCGCCCAGCAAGAAATGGGCAGCGCCCTGGCCGCCGCGCAAGGCACCCGCAAAGGCCCGGTGGCCGACCCGATGAGCCACCTCGGCCCCATCTTGGACGAGATGGAAGCGATGCTGCTCAAGCGGCCTTGAGGGCACCCACCAAGGGACGGGTTCGAGCCGCGTCGCCCTGGGCTTGGGTCAGTTGGGCTGCGCGGCGCCATCCCTAGCTTGAGGTGGCCGCAGCGGTGTGAGCGCGTTACCGTACGAACTCGGCCCGCCCGCTCAGCGCGCGCGCCGCCGTTCGTTGCCTGGCGCCTGCGGCCATGGGCGACGTCCCCGTCTCATCCCGATGGCGGCGCGTCTGCTGCGCCGCATGGAGCGTGCCCCATGAGCTTCGTCGCCCTGTCCGAGCTGACCCAGGCCCTGCCGTTGTCCGAACTCAGCCGTGCCCAAGTCAAAGAGCTTCAATTCGCGTTGGCGCAGTTGGGCTATCCGCTGGGTGACGTCGACGGCTTGGTGGGCCCCAAAACCCGCTCCGCGCTGTCGGAGTTCAAGACCGATGTGCTCGACGGCAACCCCACGCTGGTGGGCCCCAAGACGGTGGCCAAGTTGCGCGAACTGACGGGCGACTTGGTGCCGGCCCCGGCACTCGACAACTTCAGCACCCGCGACGGCACCGTCGCCGCCATCCGTCGCCAGTGCGAGCTGCAAGGCCTGGGCATGAAGGCGCAGATCGCTTACGTGCTGGCCACCACCGAGTGGGAAACCAACAAAACCTTCCAGCCGGTGCGCGAGGCCTACTGGAAAACCGAAGACTGGCGCCGTCGCAACTTTCGCTACTTTCCTTATTACGGCCGCGGTTTTGTGCAGCTGACCTGGAAAAACAACTACCAAAAATACGGCGAGCTGCTGCACCTCGACCTGGTCGGCCAGCCCGACTTGGCGATGGACCCGGCAGCGGCCACCTTCATCATCGTGCACGGCTTCAAGACGGGCGCCTTCACCGGTCGCAAGATCACCGACTACATCAACCCGCTGCAAGTGGATTTCGTCAATGCACGCCGCTGCATCAACGGCACCGATCGCGCGCAAGACATTGCGCGCTTGGCCGAACGTTTTCTTGCCACGCTTTGACGACCGTGCCTCAAGGCGCTGCCGCACCCACGGTGGGCCAATCGGGCAGTGGCGCGCGCAGCCGCTCAAACGCGGCGCACAGTTGCAACACGCCCAAGTCGTCAAAGCGCTGGCCGACCACCTGCAGCCCAATCGGCAGGCCGTCGCGGCTCATGCCGCACGGGATGCTGGCAGCCGGCTGCTCGCTCATGTTGAAGGGCACGGTGAAACCGATGTGATCGAGCGGGTGCGCCGGGTCGTTGGTGGGGCAGGGCAGTTCGGCGGCAAAGGCCGTGATGGGCGCGGTGGGCGAGATCACGAAGTCGAACGGGCGGCAGCCCGCCACGGCGGCCTCGCGCATGGCGCCCATCTGCGCAAAGCCGCGGTACACATCGGCACCGCTCAGCTGCTGTGCGCCCTCGGCCCACAGGCGGATGAAGGGCAGGATCTTGGCCTGGCGCTCGGGCGCCATCGCCGCAAAGTCGACCCCAAAACGCATGCGCCAAAAGCGGTCCATGCCCTCGGCCATCTCGGGCGTGAGGATGGGGGCCATCGGGGTGACCACCGCGCCCGCAGCCTCCAACACCTGCGCCGCGTTCAGCACCGCAGCCGTCACGTCGGGGTCCACCGGCAGGCCCCAGCCGGCCTCCAGCATCAGGCCGATGTGCAGGCCTTGCAGCCCGCCGTCAAAGCGGTTCAGCGCCTGCCAATCGAGGGTTTGCGGCGGCAAGCTCATGGTGTCGCGCACATCGGGCTGGCTCAGCACCTGCATCAGCAGCGCGCTGTCGGCCACGGTGCGGGTCATGGGTCCGGCCACGCGGCCGGGGAAGGGCGCCGCAATCGGCACCCGGCCCAGGCTGGGCTTGAGCGAGAAGATGCCGCACCAGCCTGCGGGCAGGCGCAGCGAGCCGCCGATGTCGGTGCCAATGTGCAGCGGGCCATAGCCTGCGGCGGCGGCCGCAGCCCCGCCCGCGCTGCTGCCTCCAGGCGTGCGGCTGAGATCCCAGGGGTTGCGCGCCAATGCGTGAAAGCTCGACAAGCCGGACGACAACATGCCGTAGTCCGGCATGGTGGTTTTGCACCAGAGGATGGCGCCGGCCTCGCGCAGCCGAGCGGCAGGCGGCGAGTCTTCGGGGGCCGGCACCAACGGCTGGGCGGCGCTGCCCAGGGGCACGGGCACGCCGCGGGTGGGGATGTTTTCCTTCACCGTGACGGGCACGCCATCGAGCGCGCCCAGCGGCTCGCCGCGCTGCCAGCGGGCCTCGGCGGCGCGCGCTGCCGCCAGGGCGCCCTCGGCGTCGAGGGCCCAGGTGGCGGCCAGGTGCGGCTCGCAGCGCGCGGCGTGGTCAAGCACGCTGCGCATCACCGCCACGGGCGACAGCTCGCGCGAGCGGTAGTGCGTCAGCAAGTCGCTGGCGCTGAGGGTGTGCAGGGCGGTCGTCGGCTCGGGCATGCGGGGGCTCCGGTGGGGTGCGATCACGGCCAGCGTGGGGCCAGTGCGAGGCCAGCTTGGCGGCTTGCATGCTAAGCCTTGGCGGCGCAATTGGGCCGACAGCTTGTGGCATCTGGCACGTTGTGCGTGTGGTGGGGCGCGGGTGCGCGATCGACAATTCGGCCTGACCATGCCCCTCACTCTCCTGACCCGCCGAATCGACAAGGTCTTGCTGCACGCAGCAGGCTTGGTGCTGTTCATCTGCGTCGTCATCTTGAGCAACCGCTGGTGGGTGGCCGCGGAGCAAGCGGCCATGACTGCGGCCTTGTTGGCCGAGCATGCGCGCGCTGCGGTCACGCACGTGTCGGCCCGCGGTCAGACGCCGCTGCCGCCCAGTGAACTGGCAGCGCAAGTGGTGTCGCTGTCGGCGGCGCACCGGGCGGTGTGGGTGCGTGCGGCCGACGGCCGCACGCTGGCCCTGGCCGCTCAGGGCGCCGACTGGGTGATGCGCCCTGATGCTGCCTGGCGTCGCGCCGATCTGCCCACCGGCAGCCACCTGAGTGCGCAGGGCCAGCCCGTGGCGTCGCACCCTTGGACGTGGATGCCGCCGTTCGAGGTGCTCGACATCGCGGCCGCGGGCGGGCCGCAAGTGCGGGTCTTGATGTCGCTGGCGGTGCCGCGGCAGCAGCAGATCTATTTGGTGCGCCAGGGCCTGTTGTCGGTGCTGATGTTGATGCCGCTGGTGGCGCTGTTTTTGTGGTGGGTGCTGCGGCGCCCGCGCCAAGCCCTCAAAGAATACGCGGCCTACGCCGCCCAACTGCCGACCGGCACGCCAACCCGCCTGTCCACTGCGCCCACCCACCTGCTGGCCGTGGACGCGCTGCGCGTGTCGCTCAACGAGGTGGCGGATTTGTTGCAGGCGCAGCGCGAACGCCAGCGCGCCGACGAGGCCGCCTTGATGGCCGTGGCCGAACAAGCGCGCGCCGCGGCCGATGTGAAAAGCCAGTTCCTGGCCAATATGAGCCACGAGATCCGCACCCCGCTCAATGGCGTGATCGGCATCAACCAATTGCTGCTCGGCACCGAGCTGAGCGCGCAGCAGCGCCACTACTTGCAACTCGCCAGTCAGAGCTCGCACCAGCTGCTGTTGATCGTCAACGATGTGCTCGATCTGTCCAAAGTCGAGGCGGGCCGCATGACCTTGGAGAGCGTCGCGTTTTCGCCCCACCAGTTGATCGACGAGGTGCTGCCGCCGTTCGGCGTGCGGGCGGCTGAAAAGGGGCTGACGCTGCTCAACCTGGCCAGCCCATCGCTGCCGCTGACGGTGCTTGGCGACCCGCTGCGCCTGCGCCAGGTGCTGGGCAATTTGCTGAGCAATGCGGTCAAGTTCACCGCCGACGGCCATGTGACGCTGAAGGTGCTCGCCTTGCCGATGGCCGGCGACCCCAGCCGGGTGCAGCTGGTGTTTGAGGTGCGTGACACCGGCCCCGGCATTGCGCCCGAACAGCGCCAGGCGGTGATGGAGGCCTTTGGCCAAGCCGATGCCTCGATCGCCCGCCACCACGGTGGCACCGGCCTGGGCCTCACCATCAGCAGCGCCTTGCTGGGCCTGATGGGTGCCCGCTTGCAGATCGACGGTCAACCCGGGCAGGGCACCGTGTTCAGCTTCACCTTGACCTGCGAATGGGCTGGCGGCACCGCCGGCCGGCGCGTGCCGGAGTGGTCGAGTTGGGCCGGGGCGCAGGTGCTGTGGGTCGACCCCTTGGAGGTGTCGCGCCAGTGGTACGGGCAGGTGCTTCGTGGCTGGCAGGCGGAGGTGCGCGTGGCGGCCTCGCTGGCCGAGGTGCTGCAGCCCGCCGTGGCGCCGAGCCTGCTGGTGGTGAGTGCGGCGGTGCTCAACGAGGTCAGCGAAGACACCTTGGCCGGCTGGGCACAGCGCGTGGGGCCGGCGGCCCGCAAGGTGCTGTTGCTCGGCCCCTTCGAGCAGGTGCCTGCCGAGTTGCTGGCCGATGGCTGGACCACGCTGATGACGCCGCTGGCGCTGAACGCGCTCAATGCCTTGAACGCCCCGCAGCAGGCGCCCAGCGATGCCGATGCGTCTGGCCCCAGCTCGCGCCCGGGTGCGCCGGCGCTGCAGGGCTTGCGTGTGCTGCTGGCCGAAGACAACGAGGTGAATGCACTGGTGGCGATGGCCGCGTTGGAGAAAAACGGCGCGCTGGTCAGCCACGCGGCCGATGGCGAAGCCGCCTTGCGCCTGGCCCTGCAGGGCGGGCACGACGTGGTGCTGATGGACCTGCAAATGCCCGGCATGGATGGCCATGCGGCCTGCCGCGCCTTGCGTGAATTTGAGGCCGAACACCAGCTGCCGCGCCTGCCCGTGGTGGCGATGACGGCCCACCTGCTGCGCCAAGAGCGCCAACGCATGCGCGAGAGCGACATGGACGGCTACATCAGCAAGCCGTTCGAATGGAGCACGCTGGTGGCCGAGATCGAACGGGTGCTGGACGCCGACCCACACCGCACCCACGATGCCGACCCCACCGGGCACAGCGGCTTTCCACCCACGCCATTTTGAGCGGTGAGGTCAGACGGGTTCGCACCTTCTCCTGTGCCTTCGCGCTCAAAGGTCTTCGACGTGACGCGGGCAGCAAGGAGCGTTCGCGGCACATCGCCCCAGCCCATCGCCGCCCTCGCGCCGACCGTCGAACGGGACGCGTTTTCAAGCCCAGGGCGGCAACGTGCCGAGAACCGAACCTCCCAGACCTGGAGAACGAGGTGCTTTCGAACGCGAGCCCGAATCAGCCCGCCAGCACCTTGGCCATGGCCTCGGCGGTTCGTTCCACATTCCCGCTGTTCAAGCCAGCCACGCAAATGCGGCCCGAGCGCACCAGGTACACGCCCAGCTCTTCGCGCAGGCGGTCGACCTGGGCCGGGTTGAGGCCGGTGTAGCTGAACATGCCGCGCTGGGTGAGGACGTAGCTGAAGTCGCGGCCCGGCACCTTGGCGCTCAGCACCGCATGCAAACGCTCGCGCATCTGCTGAATGCGCTGGCGCATGCCGTCGAGCTCGTCGGCCCACAGCTGGCGCAGGTCGGGCGAGCCCAGCACCATGGCCACCAGCTGGCCGGCGTACAGCGGCGGGCTGGAGTAGTTTCGGCGCACCGTGGCTTTGAGCTGGCCCAGCACCAGATCGGCCTGCGCCGCATCGGGGCACACCACGCTCAGCGCGCCGCAGCGCTCGCCATACACAGACAAGCTCTTGGAGAACGAGTTGGCCACGAAGAAGCTCAGGCCGGCGTCAGTCAGCGCGCGCACCGCAAACGCATCGGCCTCGATGCCGTCGCCAAAGCCTTGGTAGGCGATGTCGAGGAAGGCGATCAGGTCGCGCTCGCGCAGCACCGGGATCAGCGCCGCCCATTGCGTCGGCGTGAGGTCGACGCCCGTGGGGTTGTGGCAGCAGGCGTGCAGCAGCACCACGCTTTTGGCGGGCAGCTGGCGCAGCGCGTCCAGCATGGCGTCAAAGCGCAGGCCGCCGGTGGCCGCGTCGTAGTAGGGGTAGGTGCCCACGGTCAGGCCGGCGCCTTCAAACACGGCGCGGTGGTTGTCCCAGGTCGGGTCGCTCACCCAGAGGCCGCTGTCGGGGAACCAGCGCTTGATGAAGTCGGCGCCCACCTTGAGCCCGCCGGACGAGCCCACCGACTGGATGGTGGCCACGCGCTTGGCGGCCAGCGCGCTGTGCTCGGCGCCAAACAGCAGCGTTTGCACCACGCTGCGGAAGGCGGCCAGGCCTTCCATCGGCAGGTAAGGCTTGGGGCCGGTCTGCGCGGCCAGGCGCTTCTCGGCCTCGGCCACCGCCGCCATCACCGGGATGCGGCCGGCATCGTCAAAGTAGATGCCGATCGAGAGGTTGATCTTGTCGCTGCGAGGGTCCTTCTGGAAGTTCTCGTTCAGCGTGAGGATGGGGTCGCCGCCGTAGGCTTCGATGTGCGCAAACATGGGTGCGGTGGGGTGAGCGTTGGGGAG
>JBEAOO010000007.1:0-3275 GCA_041164825.1 Pseudomonadota bacterium
CTGCAAACCGAGCAAATTCCGCCCTGAGTTTCCACATCGCGAGATGGTCAGGCCGAACTCCGCGTTTGAGGTGAGGCAGGCTGCAAATCAGGGGGTATTTCAGCAGCCTGCTAAGTCACGCCTAAGTCCGGCCGATTACCTTCAGGCTGCCTTTGTTGTGCCCTGGCCGGGCGCTCACCCTTCGTTCACATTCATTTGAACCATGCGCGTGCTCCTGGTGGAAGACGATCCGATGATTGGCCAAGCGGTCAGCATCGCCCTGAAAGACGCGGCCTACGCGGTTGATTGGGTGCGCGACGGCAACGCGGCCTTGGCCGCGGCCGCCATGCAGACCTACACGCTGATGCTGCTCGACCTGGGCCTGCCCGGCAAAGACGGCATGACCGTGCTGCACCAGCTGCGCACCGAGGGGCAGACGCTGCCGGTGCTGATCCTCACCGCGCGCGATGCGGTGAGCGACCGCGTGCGTGGTCTCGACGGCGGCGCCGACGATTATTTGGTGAAGCCTTACGAGGTGAGCGAGCTGCTGGCGCGCATGCGCGTGCTGCTGCGCCGCCAGGCCGGCGCCACCACCACCGAGATCGGCAACGGCCGCCTCACGCTCGACCTGGCCACGCGTTTGGTGCGCAGCCAGGGCGAGGAGCTGCGGCTCACCGCGCGCGAGTTCTCGCTGCTGCAGGCGCTGCTGCTGCGCCCGGGCGCCATCTTGTCGCGTGGCGAGCTGGAAGACCGCATCTACGGCTGGAACGAAGAGGTGGACAGCAATGCCGTCGAGGTGCTGATCCACGGCTTGCGCAAAAAGCTCGGCAGCGATGCGATCAAGAACGTGCGCGGCATGGGCTGGTTGGTCGACAAGGCGGCCGCATGAAACTCCGGCGTTCGCCTTGGCGCGACAACCCCTCGCTGCAAGCCCGCCTGGCGCTGGCCTCGGCAGCGCTGATCTGCGTGGGCGGCGTGCTCGCGGCCGTGGCCGTGCACCGCAAGGCCTATCACTTTGCGCACTCGCTGCAAGACGCGCAATTGCAGCAAGTGGCCTTGCTGGTGGCCGCGGGCAACCCGGCGGTGGGCGTGTGGCACGCCGATGGCGGACCCTACGCGCGGGTCGAAGACCGCATGACGGTGGAGGTGCTGGCCGCGCCCACGGCAGCCGCTCAACTGGAACAGCTCAGCAGCGTGGCCGAGCGCAGCCTGAGCACCGCGCACCGCGACGGCCACGAGTGGCGCGTGGCCACCCAGGCCCTGGCCGATGGCCGGCTGGTGGTGGCGCGCCAGCAAACCGAGTTGCAAGACGAAATCGCCGGCCACGCCGCGATGGACACGCTGCTGCCGCTGCTGGCGCTGTTTCCCGTGTTGGTGGGCTTGGTGATCTGGGTGTTGCGCCGCACGCTCGCCCCCATCGGCAAGCTGGGCACCCAGCTCGACGCCGCTTGTGGCGCCGCGCCCGCGGCACTGCCGGTGCACAACGTGCCGGTGGAGTTGCTGCCCTTTGTCACCTCGGTGAACGCGCTGATGGCGCGGCTGCGCGAAGCGCTGCAACGCCAGCAGCGCTTCATTGCCGACGCCGCCCACGAGTTGCGCACGCCGGTGGCTGCGTTGTCGCTCCAGGCCGAAAACCTGGGTCGCAGTGACGACCCGGCGCAGTCGGCCCAGCGCTTGGCCGAATTGCAAGGTGGGCTGGCGCGCACCAAGGGTTTGCTGGAGCAGTTGTTGTCGCTCTCGCGCCTGTGCCCCGACAGCGCGCAGCCGGCCGAGGTGGCGCAGTGCGAGGTGCTGGTGGTGCTGCGCGAGGTGGTGGCCGAGCTGCACCCGCTGGCGCTCGACAAAAACATCGACGTGGGCCTCACCGAAGCCCAGCCCGCCCGCGTGGCCTGCGCCGCGTTCGAGTTAAAGACCTTGCTCAGCAATGTGGTGGGCAATGCCATTCATCACGGCCGGCCTGGCGATGTGGTCGATGTGGCAGTTTGGGTGGCCGAGGGTCGGTTGGCACTGCACGTGGACGACAGCGGCCCCGGCATCGCGGCCGAGCACCAAGACCATGTGTTCGAGCCCTTCTACAAAGCCGGCGAAGGCAGCGGCACGGGCCTGGGCCTGGCCATCGTCAAAGGCATTGCCGACGGCATGCGCGGCACGGTGAGCCTGGGCCCGCGGCCCGATGGCCAGACGGGCTGCCGCTTCACGCTCAGCGCGCCGGTGGTTTGAGAAGGTCAGGACGATTCCGACCTGACCGCTGATTCCCCCGGGAACTGCGCTTCGGCAGGGTGAAGGCGAGCCATCGCACGAGTCACGGTATTGCTTTGAGCGTTGCCGCCGTTGGCGTGTGGCCAATGGGCCGGCGGTAAATCGGCGCGAAGGCGGTGATGGGCCGAGCCGATTTGCTCCATGTCCCCCGGACCCGCTGACGCGGATCCTCCTCCTTCACTTGCGCAAATCGCCTCGGCCCATCACCGCCCGCCACCACCGTGGACTGCGCCTGCAGGCATGCCACCGTCGGTTGGGGAGTGCTGCGTGGTATTCGCTTTGCGCAGGTAAAGGGGGAGCCGGCCGCAGGCCGGCGGAGGACACGGAGCAAAGCGAATACCGCGCAGCGCTCCTGGCTCGATCGAGCCTTGGATCGCAACGCAACGCAACGCACGTGCTTTGGCGAGGCCGGTCCATGCCACTTGTGGCGCTCGGGGGCGTCCGTGAAGACCATGGCGCGCGAGCAACAGCAGATCGCTGCTGGCTCACCCACTGAGCCACCATCACGCGTCTTCAACGCTGGCACACCGAGTGGCTTGAACCCACAGCAAAAAGCCCGACCGGGGCGTGACCTGTGGCAGGTCACGCCCCGGTCGGGCGAGGGGCAGAGCGCAGAGATCGCGGTGCTGATGTGCAACGTCGCGTGGGTGAACGCGGCAGGGCGTCAGCGGTTCAACCGGCGCGCGGGTGGCGCACCGGCTGAGCTTCGCAAGATCACTTCGAATCCCAGGTGTGCACGGCCACGCCGTAAGCGGCTTGCACGCCGCCGACGCTGCGGGCCGCGCTGATGGCCGACAGCACTTCGGCGTTGTCATAGGCCCAGCCACCGAAGTACACGGTGCCGTCTTGCACATTGACCTTCAGGTCATCGGCTTGCTTCAGGCCAGCGTGGGCAACGGCCGTCTTCACGGCAGCAGCCAGTTGGGCGTCCGACGGGGCGGCCGAGGCGGCACCGGCGGCGATGGCCAGCGACGAAGCGGCCAGCACGAGGAGGGAGCGGATCGAGCGTTGTTGTGCGTTGTTCATGATGTTCTTTC
>JBEAOO010000008.1:0-9309 GCA_041164825.1 Pseudomonadota bacterium
GTGGTGGGCATCGGCATTGCCGGCAACCTGCTGGGCTACCCCATCCTCGACCCGATTGCGGCGCTGGTGGTGGGCTGCATGGTGGCCAAGATGGGCTGGGCGTTTGGCTGGGAAGCCCTGCACGACCTGATGGATCGCGCGGCCGACAACAGCGAGGTCGACGCCATCACCCAAACCCTGCTCGCCACCCCCGGCGTGCGCGGCATCCACGATGTACGCACCCGCAAGATGGGCGACATGATCGTGGTCGACGCCCACCTGGAGGTGGATGCGCACATCACCGTCGAAGCCGGCCACAACATCTCGGTGCTGGCCCGCCACAACGTGATGCAGCGCCACCGCGTACTCAACCTGATGACCCACCTCGACCCCGCGAACCGGCCCGACCTGGATCACGCGGCGTCGCACTGAGGCAGCGAGGCTGCGGCCTGCGGGACAGGGCGGCGACGCACCCGCGGCCGAGAGCGGGCGATCACGGGCAGGCGCATGGGGGCAGACGGCCCCGCCACGATGCGATGGCGCTCAAGGTTGCGCTGCAAGCACCGAAATAGGGCCTGTGATCGACGCGCCCCTGTGTGCGTCGGTCCACGCTCCGCGGCAGGCCACAGCGCCAGGCCCGCGGTGCCGGGAAGCGACAACAACAGCCTGAAAGCCCCCTGCCCATGTCCGAATTCGCCTTGCCGCAGCGCGGCACCCTCGGTGTGCCTGCCGCCCCGCCCGCTCGCCTGAGCGACGGTTTTTTCAGCCACCACGGCGTCTGGGCGCCCGGGGTGCGGCTGTTTCGGCAGCTGCACTTCAGCGCCAAAGCGGCGCTGATCTCGCTGGCCTTGGTGCTGCCGCTGCTGGCCCTGGTGCTGTGGCAGGTGAGCGCGCGCAATGCCGAGGCCTTGCAGGCGCGACTGGACAACGCCCACGCGCAGACCGCCGTCGCCCACGGCATCCTGACCTGGGCGCACGCGGCGGAAGTGAACGGCACCATGAGCCGCGAGCAGGCCCAGGCGGCCGCCAAGAAGGCGATCTCGGGCCTGCGCTACGGCAACAACGAATACTTCTGGATCAACGACATGACGCCGCGGGTGGTGATGCACCCGATCAAGCCCGAGCTGGACGGCAAGGACGTGAGCGACGTGAAAGACCCCAGCGGCCTGCCCCTGTTCAAGGCCTTTGTCGACGTGGTGCGCGCCCATGGCGAAGGCCCGGTGAGCTACCTGTGGCCCAAGCCGGGCGAGGCCGAGCCGGTGCCCAAAATCTCCTACGTGATGGGGTTCGAGCCCTGGGGTTGGGTGGTGGGCACGGGCGTCTACACCGGCGATCTGACCCTGCAAGCGCGGCGCAACACCCAATCGGTGCTGGTCATCGTGGTGGCCAGTGTGCTGCTGGGCAGCTACTTGTTCTACAGCTTCTACCTGGTGATGGCCGGCGGCCTGCGCGAGGTGCGGCGCCACCTGCGGGCCATGCGCGAGGGCGACCTGACCGAGTCGCCCAGCCCCTGGGGCCGCGATGAATTGGCTGCGCTGATGCTCGACATGGCGCAGATGCAAGAAGCACTGCGCGCGATGGTGCTGCAGGTGCGCGCCTCGTCCGACACCATCGTGCACGCCAGCGCCGAGATCGCCGAAGGCGCGATGGACCTCTCGGCCCGCACCGAACAAACCGCCGCCAACCTCGAAGAATCGGCCTCGGCGATGGAAGAGATCTCGTCCACCGTGAAGCTCACGGCGCAGCATGCCCACAGCGCCACGCGCATTGCCGAAGCCAACGCTGCGGTGGCCGCACGCGGCGGCCAGGTGATGGGCCAGATGGTGCGCACCATGGAAGAGATCCACGCCTCGTCCAGCAAGATCGGCGACATCATCGGCACCATCGACGGCATTGCGTTTCAAACCAACATCCTGGCGCTCAACGCCGCGGTGGAAGCCGCCCGCGCGGGGGACGCCGGCCGTGGGTTCGCGGTGGTGGCCTCCGAGGTGCGCTCGCTGGCGCAGCGCAGCGCCGCTGCCGCGCGCGAGATCAAATCGCTCATCAACGACAGCGTCGAGCGTGTGCAGGCCGGCACCGGCGTGGTGAAGGAGGCCGGCAGCACGATTGACGAGGTGGTGGCCGGCGCACAGCGCATCAACCAATTGCTGAGTGACATTGCCAACGGTGCCACCGAACAAAGCCTGGGCATTGAGCAGGTGGGCCTGGCCGTGAACGACCTCGACCACAGCACGCAACAAAACGCCGCGCTGGTGGAAGAAACCGCCGCCGCCGCCACCGCCATGCGCAGCCAGGCGCAAAGCCTGGCGGGGGAGGTGGCGCGCTTCAAGCTGCCCGCGGGCGTGGAGGAGCAGTTCCGCGCCCACGAGCAGACCACGCAGGTGAGCGACTTCAATTTCGAAGCCGCCATCGACGCCCACCGCGCCTGGAAGGTGAAGCTGCGCAGCGCCATCGCCAGCCGCGAGCGCCTCGACGCCGACAAGGTCTGCCTGGACAACCAATGCCCGCTGGGCCAGTGGCTGCACGGCCCGGGCGGCAAGCAGTGGGGCCACAAACCGAGCTTCGTGGCGCTGGTGGGCAAACACGCCGACTTCCACCGTGCGGCGGGCGAGGTGGCACGCCAGATCAATGCCGGCCGCGGCGAGCAGGCCGAGCGCATGTTGGGCTCGGGCACCCCGTTCTCGCAAGCATCCACCGAAGTGGCCACGCTGCTGACCCAGGCCAAACGCGGGCTGTGAGCGGCTGAGCCGCCAGCCATCGGCCGCACTCGGGGCGCCCCGATCGGTGGGTGGCGGCGGGCGGCGCCGCGCGTTAAGCACGCCGTCAGGCGGGGCCCGTGCGCCGCGAGACAATGCGGCCCATGCCTGAGTTGTCTTTCCGCACCCGCGCGGCGTCTGCGCTGCCCACCCTGAGCCTCTCCGTCGAGGCCGTCCTGCTGCTCACCAGCGTGTTTTGGGTGGCGGTGGTGAACCGCTTGTTTTTCAACGCCGCCCTGGCCGACCGGGCCTGGGGCGATCCGTCGGCGTGGGGCTTTGGCGCCGCGCTCGCCGTGGCCTTGGTGGCGCTGCACTTTGTGCTGATGGCGCCGTTTGCCAACCGCTGGACGGTGAAGCCGCTGCTGGGCCTGCTGCTGCTGTGCACGGGTTTCGCCGCGCATTTCATGCAGCAGTTCAGCGTCTACCTCGACCCGACGATGCTGCGCAACGTGCTGCACACCGACCCGGGTGAGGCCAAAGAGTTGTTCAGCGCCTCGATGGCCTGGCACCTGCTCGGCTACGCGGTGCTGCCGCTGCTGCTGCTCTGGCGCACGCGCATCGTGCTGCGACCCTGGAAGCGGGCGCTGTGGATCCGCCTGGCCGCCATCGTGGCCGCCATCGTGGTGGCGCTGGGCGCGCTGTTGGCGGTCTCGCAGCCCTTCTCATCGATGATGCGGGCGCACAAGGAGATGCGCTACCTGATCACGCCGGCCAACTACCTGTGGTCGCTGGTGAGCGTGGTGCGCAGCGAGACGCAGGATGCCGCCAAACCCCGCCAGGCCATTGGCACCGACGCGGCCAAAGGCCCGAGCTGGAGCGGCCCGCGCGCGGCCAAGCCGTCGCTGCTGGTGGTGGTGGTGGGCGAAACCGCCCGCGCCGCCAACTGGGGCCTGAACCCCGGCGCGCGCAACACCACGCCCGAACTGGCGAAGCTGCCGGTGATCAACTTTCCCACCGTCAAGAGCTGCGGCACCAACACCGAAACCTCGCTGCCCTGCATGTTTGCCCCCGTGGGCCGGCGCGACTACGACGAAGCGCGCATCCGCGGCAGCGAGTCGCTGCTGCACGTGCTGGCGCGCGCGGGCGTGGCCGTCACCTGGCGCGACAACCAGTCGGGCTGCAAAGGCGTGTGCGAAGGCCTGCCGCAAACGAGCGTGGCCACCAGCAACCCGCCCGCCGGCCAGTGCGACGGCGAACGCTGCCTGGACGAAGGCTTGCTGAACGGCTTGGCCGACCGGCTGAGCACCGCACAAGGCGCGCAGGTGCTGGTGCTGCACCAACTGGGCAACCACGGCCCGTCCTACTTCCGCCGCTACCCCCAGGCCTTTGAGCGCTTCACGCCCGCCTGCCGCAACGACGACCTGCGCCAGTGCAGCACCGACGAGATCAAGAACGCCTACGACAACGCGCTCGGCTACACCGACCACGTGATCGCGCAGCTGATTGCGCAGTTGCAAGCGAAGTCAGCCAGCGTCGATTCGGCGGTGATCTACGTCTCGGACCACGGCGAATCGCTGGGTGAAAACAACCTCTTCCTGCACGGCCTGCCCTACGCGATCGCGCCCGATTTGCAGACCCATGTGCCGATGACGATGTGGTTCTCGGAAGGCTTTGCCACCGACACCGGCCTCGACACCGCGTGCTTGAAGCGCCGTGCCGCCGAGCCCGCCGCGCACGACCACCTGTTCCACACCGTGCTGGGGTTGATGGACGTGCGCACCAGCGTCTACGAGGCCGACTGGGACCTGAGCCGTGGCTGCCGTGCGGCGGGTGCGGCGCAGTGATGAACGCGGCAGTGCCGTGGCCCGTTTCAGCGTCGCTGTGGCGGCGTGACCTGCGCATCACCGGCATCGCGCTGCTGGCGCTGCTGGCCTGGGATGCGAGCGGGCTGGACCTCGTGGCCGCGCGCTGGTGGGGCACGGCACAAGGCTTTGCCTGGCGCAACCACTGGCTGACCAGCGGCGTGCTGCACGAGGGCGGCCGCGCACTGGCCTGGGTGCTGCTGGGCGGCTTGCTGCTGAATGTGTGGCGGCCCTGGTTGGGCGGCGCCACCCGTGGCGCCCGGGCGCGCACCGTGGGCCTGACGCTGATTGGCGTGCTGCTGGTGCCGGCGCTCAAGCGCATCAGCCAAACAAGCTGCCCATACGACCTGAGCGAGTTTGGCGGCGTGGCGAGGCATGTGTCGCACTGGCGCTTTGGCGTGTTCGACGGCGGGCCGGGACACTGCTACCCCTCGGGCCACGCGGTGGCGGCGTTCGCGTTTTTCTCGATCTGGTTTTTGCTGCGCGGCGAGCGCCCGCTGGCCGCACGGCGCTGGCTGATCGGCGTGTTGTGCGTGGGCGCGGCGTTTGGCCTGGCGCAACTGGCGCGCGGCGCCCACTACCCGAGTCACACGATGTGGTCAGCGTGGTGGTGCTGGTGTGTGTGCGCCGTGGGTGACGCCTGGGCCCGCCGGGGACGTTAAGACCCCGCTAAGGCCTGTTGCGCATCATGGCTGGACTGGAGACCCCACCATGACGCAACACCCCCGATCCTCCATGCTCACTGGGCGCTTGCGCGCCATGGCAGGCAGCCCCCTGCTGGCTGCGGCGCTGCTGTTGCTGGGCGCCACCCCTTTGGCGCAGGCGGCCACGCCGGCCGAGCTGCTGGCCGGCTACACCGCGCAGGCCGGTGCCCCGGCCTCGCCCGCCCGCGGCCAGGCCTTTTTCACCACCAAACACGGCGGTGAATGGAGTTGCGCCTCCTGCCACGGCGCCGTGCCCACGCAAGGTGGCAAACACGCCTCCACGGGCAAGGCCATTGGCGCGCTGGCGCCGGCCTTCAACCCCGAGCGTTTCACCGACCCGGCCAAGGCCGAGAAGTGGTTCCGCCGCAATTGCAAAGACGTGGCCGCGCGGGAGTGCAGCCCGGCCGAGAAGGCCGATGTGCTGGCCTGGTTGATCACGCTCAAGCCCTGAGAGGACGTTCACTGTGACCCCATCCACACCCGTGCCCGCTCCCAGCCCGATCCGCCGCGCGTCGATGCGCGCACTGGGTCTGCTGGCTTTGGCAGGCCTCGCGGCCTTCCACCTCACCGCCCATGCCGAAGGCGATGAACACGGCGGCAACAGCGCCCGCGTGCCCCTGCTGCCGCTCTACAAACAAGAGTGCAGCGCCTGCCACATCGCCTACCCACCCGGCATGCTGCCCGCCGCCTCGTGGCAGCGCCTGATGGGCTCGCTGGGCAAGCACTACGGCAGCGACGCCTCGCTCGACCCGGCCGCGCTCAACACCCTGTCGACCTGGATGCAGGCCAACGCCGGCACCGGCCGACGCGCCAGCGAGCAGCCGCCGCAAGACCGCATCACGCTCAGCCGCTGGTTTGTGCGCCAGCACGACGAAGTGAGTGCCGCCACCTGGAAGCGCCCCGCCATCAAGAGCGCCGCCAACTGCGCGGCCTGCCACACCCGCGCCGACCAAGGCAACTTCAATGAACACGACGTCCGCATCCCTCGCTGAGGGCGCGCCCTCATCCGCCGCGACGGCCACGCCCCAGGCGGCCGGCCGCAGCGCGGTGCCCTCGCGCCGCACGGTGGACGCACCCACGCGCGTCTTTCACGGCCTGCTGGCCCTGTGTTTTGCAGGCGCCTACGCCACGTCGGACAGCGAGCGTTGGCGCCTCGTGCACGTGACCCTGGGCTACACGATGGTGGGCCTGCTGGGGTTTCGGGTGGTGTGGGGGCTGCTTGGCCCGCGCCCCGCGCGCTTCACCACTTGGTGGCGCAAGCTGCAGGCGCTGCCGCAAGCGCTGCGCCAAGTGCGCCAAGGCGTGTGGCCCGCCACCCTGCTGCAAAATCTGGCCATGGCGCTGGCCATCGTGGCCGTGCTGGTGGCCGTGGCACTCACCACCGCCAGCGGCTGGATCACGTCCGAAGAATTCACCGGCGACTGGATGGCCGAGGTCCACCAGCTGGCGGGCAACACCTTGTTGGCGCTGGTGGTGGGCCACATCGGCCTGGTGATCGTGCTCAGCCTGCTGCGCCGGCGCAACCTCGCGGCCCCCATGCTCACCGGCCGCCAGCCGGGCCCGGGCCCGGACTTGGTGAAGCGCAACATTGGTTGGCTGGCTGCGCTGCTGCTGGCCGCAGTGCTCGCCTTCTGGTGGCAAACCTGGCAAGACGCACCGACCCGCCCCGCGCCGACAACGACATCAGGCGACAGCGATGACGACTGACCGCCAGAGCGCGCCGTTGCGCCGCACCATGAAACACTCTATCGCCGCGTCCGCCCTGCTGGCCCGCGGCGTCCCTGCCCCCTCCTCGCCCCCTCCCGCCCATGCGCATCCTGCTGGTTGAAGACGACACCCTGCTCGGCGACGGCCTGCGCGCCGGCCTGCGCCAACTCGGTTTTGCGGTTGACTGGGTGCGTGACGGCCTGGCCGCCGAGCGCGAAATGCTGGGCCAAGAACACGCGGCCGTGGTGCTCGACCTGGGCCTGCCGCTGCTCGATGGCATGACCGTGCTGGCGCGCGTGCGCCAAGCCGGCGTGCGCACACCGGTGTTGGTGTTGACGGCCCGCGACGCCGTGCCCGAGCGCATCCGCGGCCTCGACGCCGGGGCCGACGACTACCTCGTCAAGCCGCTCGACCTGCACGAGCTGGCCGCCCGGCTGCGTGCGCTGGTGCGCCGTGGCAATGGCCAGGTGCAAGAGGGTTTGCAGGCACAAAACCTGGTGCTCGACGCCGCGGCGCGCAGCGTCACCCAAGGCGGCGAGGTGGTGGCCTTGTCGGTGCGCGAGTTTGATTTGCTGCACGCGCTGATGCTCAACGCCGGGCGCGTGCTCTCGCGCGATCGGCTGGAGCAACACCTCTACAGTTGGGGCCAAGAGGTGGAGAGCAATGCGGTGGAGGTACACATCCACCACCTGCGCAAAAAACTCGGCAGCGCCTGCATCCAAACGCTGCGCGGTGTGGGCTACCTGCTGCCCAAAGAAACCCCGAACGCCCCGCCCAAAGCCCCCCCGCCATGAGCCTGCTCGACCGCCTGCGCCCGCGCTCCCTGCAAGGCCGTTTGCTCGGCCTGACGCTGGGCTGGGTGGTGGCCGTGTGGCTGCTGACCTTTGTGATCACCTGGGTCGACATGCGCCACGAGCTCGATGAATTGCTCGACGGCCACCTGGCGCAAGCCGCGGCCCTGCTGGTGGCCCAACAAGCCAGCGATTTGAGCGAAGACGACCCGCCGGTGGACGCGCCGCAACTGCACCCCTATGCGCCGCGTGTGGTCTTCCAGGTCTGGCACGAAGGCCGGCTGGCGATGCGCTCGGCCGAGGCGCCTGCCGGCAGCCTCGCGCCCCCGGGCCGGCCCGATACCGATGGGTTCTACACCCTGCGCCTTGACGGCACCGAGTGGCGCATGATCGCCGCCCACGGCAAAGACAACGACGTGCGCGTGTACGTGGGCGAGCAGCGCGCCTCGCGCGCCGAGATCTTGCGGGCGGTGCTGATCGGCATGTTGGGCCCCATGCTGCTCGGCATCCCGGTGCTGGCGCTGGCCGCCGGCTGGGCCATTCGCCGCGGCATGGCACCGCTGCGCGAACTCGGCCTCAGCCTGGAAGCGCGCGACCCGAGCGCGCTGGCCCCGCTGGCGCTGGACCACGCGCCGTCCGACCTGCAGCCAGTGATGCGCGAACTCAACCACCTGTTCGAGCGCATTGGCGGCTTGATCGACGCCGAGCGCCGCTTCACGGCCGACGCGGCCCACGAACTGCGCACCCCGATTGCCGCCATCCGCGCCCAAGCACAGGTGGCGCAAGCCGAACGCGACGACGGCCTGCGCCAGCACGCGCTGCAAGCCACGCTCGACGGTTGCGACCGCGCCAGCCGCCTGGTGCAGCAGCTGCTCACGCTGGCCCGGCTCGACACCACCGATGCCCCCCGCCACGCCCCCATCGACTTGGCCGCGCTGACGCGCCAGAGCGTGGCCGAACTGGCCCCGTCGGCGCTGGACAAAGCGCAAGACATTTCACTCGACGCTGAAGAGCTGTGCCCGGTGGCCGCTGACCCGGTGCTGCTGGCGGTGCTGGTGCGCAACCTGGTGGACAACGCCATCCGCTACAGCCCCGAAGGCGCGCAGGTTCAGGTGCAGGTGCGGGCGGTCGATCACGCGGTGCAACTGACCGTGAACGACAGCGGCCCCGGCCTGGCGCCCGCCGATCTGGCGCGGCTGGGCGAGCGGTTTTTCCGCGTGCTGGGCAGCGGCGCAGCCGGCAGCGGCCTGGGTTGGTCCATCGTGCAGCGCATTGCGCAGGCACAGCGCGCCAGCTTGCGCGCCGAGCGATCAAGCACGCTGGGCGGCTTGTGCGTGACGGTTCGTTGGCCGCTGTCTGGCGTGCCAGGCTCGGCGGCCGCCAGTGGGTCGCTCAGCGACTGAGCCTGCTCAGCGAGACATCACGGGTGTGCGGCCTGCGGGCAGTCACCTTGCGACTGCAGCGCCACCACCAAGGCCACGAACAGACCCTGTGCAGTGACCAGCGTGTTGGTGAGCGAACGAAAACCCAGCGTGCTGCTCTCGGGCACGAGCAGACACACGGCGGCCTC
>JBEAOO010000009.1:0-28311 GCA_041164825.1 Pseudomonadota bacterium
GCTGCCCATCATCGAGTGCACCGGTCGGCGGCACTCTGCAAATCGCGCGCGAGGTCAGGGGCCTTGTCTTCAAAGGCGGTGGTGTGATTCATGGCAGGCTCCGGGAGGGCGGTGTGACACCGAACAGGGCGGCGATCAGCCCCCCGACCGGAGAGTGGGCCGCAGCGCTGTAGGACAACGCGCTTCTCAGTGCGAGTGGGCACATCGGCGTCCAGCGTGGACGGCGGCACACATCTTCTGTCTGCCCGATGCGCCTGCAGGCGAGAATCCTGGGCCCGCAAGCTCTGGGCGAACGAGGAACCCGCGATGGCCAAGTCTGCCGCTGGCGCGCTGCGCGCCAACCACTCACCTCAGCCGGCGCAGGCGCTGGATACGCCTGCGCCTGACCGGCCAGAAGACGCCAGCGTGGTGGCGCGACTGCGGCAACTGATCATCGACGGCCGCTTTCCACCCGGTGAGCGGCTGGCCGAGCTGACCGTGGCGGCGCTGCTGCTGGTGTCGCGCACGCCGGTGCGACTGGCGTTCAGAACGCTGGAGCAGGAGGGGCTGCTGAAGAAGGCCGGCACGCGCGGCTATCTGGTGCGGGCCTTTTCAGAGGCTGATGTGCGCTGCGCCTTGGAGGTGCGTGGCGTGTTGGAAGGCCTGGCCGCGCGGCACCTCGCCGAACGCGGGCTGAGTCCCGAGCTGGCCGCGCGGTTGCAGACCTGCATCGCGCAGGGCCGTGAGGTGCTGGGCAAGGGCATGCTCACCGAGGCCGACATCGGCCGCTGGAGCCGGTTGAACCTGGCCTTCCATGCGGGCATCGTCAACGCCAGCGGCAGCGCGGTGATTGCTGATGCGATCGCCCGCAACAACCACCTGCCGTTTGCCTCGGCCGATTCCATCCTGATCGACGCTGCGGCCCTGCCGCGCGAGTACGAGAAGCTGCGCGTGGCACAGCTACAGCACGAACTGGTGCTGGACGCGCTGCGCGAGGGCGAATCGGCCCGGGTGGAGATGTTGATGCGTGAGCACGCCTATGTGGGCCTTCGCTACGGCCATGCACTGGGGCCGCTGGCGCTGTAGGGCGCTGCCGGCACGGGCTTGGGGCCGTGCCCTCAGAGGTCCAGCAGCAGTTCCGGTGTGCGCGCGCGCGAGCAGCAGATCAGCATCTGCTGGTTGCCGGCCTGTTCTTCGGGCGTCAGGTAGAGGTCTCGGTGCTCGGGCTGGCCTTCCAGCACCCGGGTCAGGCAGGTGCCGCACACACCTTGCTCGCAGCTCAGCGTGACCGGGACGCCTGCGGCCTGCAGGGCATGGGCGATGCTCACCCCCGCCGGTACCGCAACGCGGCGCTGCGAGCGGGCCAGGGTGACGGTGAAGCCGTCGTCGGCGGCATTCGTCGCGCTGGCTGCCGGTGCGGCGCCAAAGTGCTCCCAGTGCAGCCGTGCCGGCGACCAGCCCAGGGCCCGCGCCGCGTCCAGCACTGCGGCGATGAAACCCTGCGGGCCGCAGACATAGAGCTGGGTATCGGCTGCGCACTCGGTCAGGCTGCTGGTGATGTCCAGCAGTTGCGCGGCGGGGCCATCGTCCAGGTGCAGCCGCACCTGGGCTCCGAAGGCCGATCCCATCAGGGTGTCGGCAAAGGCCAGGCGGTCGCGCGTGCGGGCACAGCAGTGCAGCGTGAACGGCCTGCCCTGGCGCGACAGCAGCTCGGCCATGCACATCAACGGCGTGATGCCAATGCCGCCGGCCAGCAGCACGGTGTGCGGGGCATCCAGGTTCAGCGCGAAGTGGTTGCGTGGCGCGCTGATGCGCAGCCGGCTGCCTGCGTGCACCTGCGCATGCAGGGCGGCCGAGCCGCCGCGCGAGCGCGGGTCGCGCAACACGGCGATCTGGTAGCGCTGCGTCTGCCCGGCCGGGTTGCACAGCGAGTACTGGCGCACGGCGTCGCCCACCTGCACGTCGATGTGCGCGCCCGGCGCAAAGGCCGGCAGGGCGCTGCCGTCGCTGCTCACCAGATCGAAGCTGGCGATGTTGGTGGCCTCTTCGTGGCGACGCGCCACGGTCACGTCAATCCAGTCGCTCATGATCGGGCTGGGGTGGCGCAGCTTGCAGCGGCGGCGCGCGCCTGTTCTGCGGCCACCTGGCGTTCGATCAGGCGACGCGCAGCCACGCCACCGGCGTCGATGTTGAGCTTGAGCAGCGCCCGCTCGGGGCAGTGCGTCAGGTTTTGCTGCTGGCGCTCCAGCATCTCCAGGTCTTCGCTGAAGATCTTGCGCTGGCTCTCGCGGATGCGGTCTGTCAGCGCGGCGTCGTCCACCTTGAAGTGGCGCGCCATGCCCCAGAAGTACCAGCAGCTGGTCTCGGTCTCGGGGGTGATGAAGTCCACCACGATGCCCGAGGCCTTGTCCTTCACGGCCGCGTCAAAGCCACCGGTGCCGGTCAGCGCCACGCCCACATCGATCAGCACATTGCTGGGCGGTACAAAGCGGCAGATCTGCCAGCGGTCCACGGTGGCGTTTGGATCCAGTCCGTTGGCCGACATGGCCGCCTGCCAGAAGGGCGGTGCTTGGATGCCCTGCATGCGGCGTGCGGTGGTCACCTGGTCGCCCTCCACCAGGGTTTCGGGGGCGGCCTCATCGATTTCCTTCTGACCGATGCTGGTGCTGTGCACATAGGTCTCGTGTGTCAGGTCCATCAGGTTGTCGATCAGCAGCCGGTAGTCGCAGCGGATGTGGAAGCTGCCACCGCCCACCGCCCAGTGGGGACTGTCGGCCCAGGCCGGCCGGGGAATGGCGGCCTCGTCGGCCAAGGTCGCGTCGCCCGGCCACACCCACAGGTAACCGTGTCTCTCTGCCACCGCAAAAGTGCGCACCGCAGGAAAGCCCCGCACCCGCTGGCAGGGCATGTGGGCGGCCTTGCCGTCGCAGCCCATGGCCAGACCGTGGTAGCCGCACACCAGCAGGCCTTGTTGCACCGTGCCGAGCGACAGCGGTGCGCCGCGGTGCGGGCAGAAATCTTCCACGGCGGCCACGCGGCCCTCCGGCCCGCGGAAGAAGGCGATGGCTTCGCCGCAGATGCGCCGCCCCAGCGGCTTGCCGTCAATCTCGTCGACCGTGCCGGCCACGTACCAGGTGTCTTTTGCAAACACGTTCAACACTCCTCTTTGGGTTGATGGGGATGATTGGATCCAATTGTTGGGGTGTTGTCGGAAAATTGCCCGCTGGTTTCCCCTAGATCAACTTGTGTCGGGATCCAATATGGTGAGGTCCGGCGACATGCCCGCCGCGTACAGCGTCTTGCCACACCTCCGCGCCGGGCCTGGGCCCGCCGTCACCGTTCACCCCATGCAGGTTTCATCCATGCCACTTCCTTCTGCGCCGCGCCGTGTCCTTGACACCGCCGGCATCCGGCCCGAACAGCGCGTGCGCTACTGGGAAGAACAGTGCCGCGAGAACCTGGTGAGCCTGCGCTGTTCGCCCCATGCAGACGAGGGCCTGCGCGCCTCGCAGGTGTGCGTGGACGCCGGCCGGCTGCGCATTGCACGCACACAGGCCAATGCCCATGTGGTGGAGCGCACGCCCGAGATGATCCGGGCCCACCCGCGCGAATCCATCTTCGTCAACCTGGTGGTGTCGGGCAGCACCTTCGCCTACCAGCGCGGCCACTGCGCCAAGATGCAGGGCGGCGAGATGCTGGTCTATGACGCGCGCTACCCTTACCTGGTGGGCGGCGCGCCCGAGTTCGACCTGATCCACGTGGACATCCCCATCGATATGTTTGTTCAGCGCCTGGGCCGCAGCGAGTTGCGCAAGCCGGTGCAGGTCAGCGGCGCCGACGGCGCGCACCGCCTTTACCTGCGCCAGTTGACGACGCTGTTGCAAGGCACGCTGGCCGGCGGTGCAGTGGACGATTCGCTGGACCACCAGGTGTGCGACCTGCTGCGCGCGCTGATGGGCCTGGGCCGTGGCGACGGTGGGCTGTCGGCGCTGTGCGCCACCCATCTGATGGCGGCCAAGGACTGGCTGGAGCAGCACCTGAGCGACGAAGGCCTGCGCGCGACCGACGTGGCGCTGGTGCTGGGCATTTCCGAACGCCACCTGCGCCGCCTGTTTGCCGCCCAGGACAGCTCGTTTGCCGACTACTTGCTGACGCGCCGGCTGGACAGTGCGCGCCAGTCACTGCAAGATCCGGTGCAGCGCAGCGCCACGGTGGCCGAGACGGCCTACCGTTTCGGCTTCTCCAGCCACGCGCATTTCTCGCGCGCCTTCAAGCAGCGCTATGGCCTGTCGCCGAGCGACCTGCTGCGCGGCACCCGCCACTGAGCTTTCCCCATTGACCGTGCAGCCGCCTTGGCCGCATCGGGCGCCAGGCTGATGCGGGTGGACGTGAACGCCGAAGCGCTGCAACGCGGCGCCGCCCAACTGGCGGATGCCGGCGCCCAAGTGGCCACCTGCGTGGCCGACGTGTCACGCTCGGACGACGTGCGCCGCTGCGTGGCCGCCACGCTGCAAGCCTCCGGCCGCATCGACGCCTTCTTCAACTCAGCTATGGGGTACGGATTCCAGGGGCAAGGTCAATCTTGCCAAAATTTGCCAAGCCTCCTGCCATCTCGCGATGAGCACCATGAACATCTCCCTGCCCGACTCGCTCAAGTCCTTCGTGGACGAGCAGGTTGCGGGCGGCGGTTTCGGAACCAGCAGCGAGTACGTGCGTGAGCTGATCCGCAAGGACAGGGATCGTCTCGTGTTGCGCGGCTTGCTGCTGGAGGGCGCCAACTCGCCCCCAGGCGTGCCCGCTGACGGGGCCTACTTCGCGTCGCTGCGCGGCCGGGTCACCCCGCGCGCAGACCAGTGAAGGCCAAGACCGTTGTGCCGCGTGCCGTGGCGTGCCGGGACGTGGACGCGGCGATAGACCACTACATCGCAGAAGACGCCGTCAACGCGGCGCTGGATTTTGTGGATGCCCTTGAGAAGGCTTATGCCCATATTGGCAGGCAACCGGCCACGGGCTCCCCGCGCAACGCGCACGAGTTGAACTTGCCGGGTTTGCGGTTCTGGCCGCTCGGGCGCTTCCCGTTTCTGGTCTTCTACTTCGAGCAAGCAGGCCACATGGATGTGTGGCGTGTGCTGCATGGCCAGCGCGATATTCCGGCCTGGATGAGCGAGTCGTGAGTGCGAACGCCTGAGGGCGCGGCACGAACAGGGTCACACCCCCCCCGCAAACGGATCCACCATCACCTTGCACTGCGTCGTGCGCTGCCTCAGCGCCTCAAACGCCGCAGGCAATTCCGCCAGCGAGATGGTTTCCGAGATCAGTGCCTGGGGCGCGAAGCGGCCGCCTTCCAGGGCGTCGATGGCGCTGCTGAATTCGTGCATGTTGAAGAACACCGACATCACGATGCGCACTTCTTTGGAGATGGCGCGAAAGGCGTCGAAGTGGTCGCGGGCGGTGCACAGGCCCAGCACCAGCACCGTGCCGCGGGGGCGGACCAGGCCGATGCAGTGGTCGATCAGGCCGGGCTTGCCCACGCATTCGAAGACCACGTCGGCGGGGCTGCCGCCGAAGTGCTCGGTGGCCCATCTCGCCAGGTCGTCGTCTGCGGCCAGGAAGGCGCTGGCGCCCAGGTCCATGGCGCGGGCTTGCTGGTGGGGGTGCAGGTCGCTCACCACCACGGCGCCTGCCCCCATGCGGCGGGCCCAGAAGGCCACGGCCAGGCCGATGGCGCCGGCCCCCACCACCAGCACCTTGTCGCCGGGTTTGAGGCCGGCTTGCATCACGCCGTGCAGGGCCACGGCCAGGGGTTCGGCCAGGGCACCGTCTGCGGCTGAGATGCCCCAGGGCAGCTTGCGGCACTGGCGCGCGGCCACGGCGGCGTATTGGGCGTAGCCGCCGCCGATGAGCTGCATCTGCGTGCACCAGGCGGGCTCGCCGCGCCGGCAGCTGTCGCACTGGCCGCAGCCGTACAGCGGGGCGGCGGTGACCTGGTCGCCCACCTTCAGGCCGGTCACCTCCGCGCCCACCTCCAGCACTTCGCCGGAGTATTCGTGGCCCAGCACGTCGCCGGTGCGGGCGCCGAACACGGGGTCTTCGGTGATGTGCAGGTCGCTGCCGCAGATGCCGCAGCGGCACACCTTGAGCAGCACCTGGTAGCGGTCGGGCTCGGGGGTGTCCAGCTCGGTCAGGCGCAGGGGCTGGCGCAGGGCGTCGAAGATGGCGGCTTGCATGCGCTGGGTCATGGGGGGGTGCCTTGTCCGTTCAGTCCACGCGGCCCAGCATCTGGCCGCCGTCGATCACCAATTGCGAGCCGGTGACGAAGGACGAGGCCTGCGAGGCCAGGAACAGCGCCAGCGGCTTGATCTCTTCGGTGTCGGCCACGCGGTGCATGGGCACGCGCACCTGGAAGGCTTCGCGGTCTGCCGCGTTGCGCAGCCGGCCACCGGCGATGTTGGTGATGAAGGGCCCCGGCGCGATGGCGTTGACGCGGATGCCGTAGCGCGCCAGCTCCATCGCGGCCTGGCGCACCAGCGAGGCCGCGCCGGCCTTGGCCGGCATGTAGGGCGTGCCGACGATGGCCTCGTTGATGATGGCGGCGTTGGAGGTGGTGACGATGATGCTGCCCGCGCCCTTGGGCTTCATCAGCCGGGCGGCTGCGCGCAGGCTGGTGAAGACCGAGGTGAGGTTGGTGGCGATCACGGCGTCCCAATGGCCTTCATCCAGGCCTTCCAACGAGCCGGCGGGGTTGCGCTCGTTCTCGGGCGTGAGGAAGCCGGGGCCGGCGTCGATGCCGGCGTTGGCGAACAGCACGTCCAGCCCGCCGTGGGCGGTGGCGCTGCGCTCGAAGGCGGCCACCAGGGCGGCGCGGTCGGTCACGTCCACCACCTCGATGCGCACGTCGGCGCCCTGCGCGCGCAGGCGCTCTTCGGCGGCGTGCAGGCCGGCGGCGTTCAGGTCGAACAGGCTGACGCGGGCGCCGTGCTCTGCCATCACCTCGGCATAGGCCAGGCCGATGCCGCTGGCCGCGCCGGTGACCACGCAGGCCAGGCCGCGCACGTCAAAGCGTTGCAGCGTGGCGCTCGTCACAGGAACATCGCCTTGTTGATGGGCAGGCCCTTTTCGCGGCAGTAGGTGACGTAGTGGTTGATGAACCAGAACACGTCGAAGGTGTCGGTGAGCTTGCCGGCGTCGTCGAAGAACTCGATGGCGCCGTTGATCCAGAACATGGCCTTCATGCCGTTCGGGTCGTCGGAGTAGAGCGTGTGCGCGGTGCCCGGGGTTTCGTAGACGAAGCTGCCGGGGCGGGCGATCCAGTCGTACTCGTAGTAGCCCCAGCTGCCTTCCAGCGTGACGGCCGAGACGGCGCCGCGGTGGCGGTGCGTGCCGATGCGCCCGCCGCCCTTGACCCACAGCACATTGGCCACCGCGCCGGTGCGCACGTCGAACGACAGGTGGCGGATGGCGGCGCTGTCGCCGAACGGCACCCAGGGCGATTCGGCCTCGGACGGGCCGATGTGGCCGCCGGTCAGGCCGAACTCGGCGATGGTGGGCGCGTAGGGCTCGGGCGGCAGTTGGATCAGGGCCGGGTTGAAGGGCTTGACGAGGGTTTCGCTCATGGGTGTCTCCTGGGGTGGTGGGGTCAAAGGGAACGTCACAGGGAAGCGGAAGGCGGCGGCGGTGGGCGCAGCAGGTGGCGGCGCAGCGGGAACCAGGGCGTGTCAAAGCGCTGGCGCCACAGGCCCCACAGGCCGCCGCGCGCGAACAGGGCCATGCCCAGCGTCATGAGGCCCAGCACCACCATGTAGGTGGCGCCAAAACGGCCGAACAAACGGTCTGCGGTGAAGTACAGCAGCGCGCCGATCAACGGCCCTTCGATGGAGCCGATGCCGCCCACCATGACGATGAAGATGCAGATGGACGACCAGTTGGCGTCGAACCCCGCAGCGGGCGAGATGCGCAGCGCGCTGAGGTAGTACACCGCTCCCACCATGCCGGTGCCCACGGCGGCAGCCAGGTAGATGAGGAAGCGCAGGCGCTTCACGTCCACGCCTTGGCTGGCGGCGGCCACGGGGTTGTCGCGCATGGCGGTGAGCGCCAGGCCGTAGCGCGAGCGCAGCAGCGCGTAGCAGCCGCCCACCGCCAGCAGCAGCATGGCGGCGCTGAGCCACAGCGTGCCCAGCTCGCGTTCTTCCAGGCTGTACTTGCTCATGGCGCGCAGCGTCATGCCCGAGCCGCTGCCCACATAGTCGAAGGTGGAGGTGAACAGCCGGCACACCTCGGCCACCACCCAGGTGCCAATGGCGAAGTAAGGCCCGTCCAGCCGGTGCAACAGCGCGTAGGCGGGCACGGCCAGCAGGGCCGGCAGCACCAGGCACAGGGCCGCCGCCACATGCGGGTCCACGCCAAACTTGTTGGCCAGCACGAACAGCGCATACCCCGCCACGCCCACATAGGCCTGCTGGCCCACCGACACCAGGCCGGCGTAGCCCGCCAGCAGGTTCCACATCTGCGCGATGACGATGTAGCAGCTCAGCTCGATGACCGAGCGGATCAGGCCCGAATCGGCCCACCAGGGCATGCTCAGCATCACCCCCACGGCCAGCACGCACAGGCTCAGCGCGACGCGGCTGGAGGCGGTGTGGCGCTGCACCTGGGCGGAGGCAGCATGGGCCACCGGGTTGTGCAAAGGAGAGGGATTCATCACGGCACTCATGCGCGTCACCCCTTGCGGGACATCAGCCCTTGCGGGCGCACGGCCAGCACGGCCAGGAAGACCAGGTGGCCGCTGAGCACGCCCCAGCCGGCATCGATGCGAAAGCCCACCGCCTGGGCCACGCCCAGCACCATGGCGCCCAGGAAGGCGCCCCAGATGGAGCCCATGCCGCCGATGATCACGGCCTCGAAGGCGTAGATCAGTTGCGCCGGGCCATCGGCCGGTGCCACCGTGGCGCGCAGGGATTGGCACACCGCCGCCACGCCCAGCATGCCCACCGCCAGCGCGGTGGCGGCGGCATAGACGCGCTTGGGGTTGACGCCAGTGATGGCCGCCGCTTCGGGGTCGGCCGACGCGGCGCGCAGCGCGCGGCCGAAGGCGGTGTAGCGCAGCGTCAGGTCCAGGCCGGCGCTCATCAGCAGCGCGGCGGCAAAGATCTGCAAGGGCAGCACGCCGACGAACAGCTCGCCCAGGGCCACGCTGGCCGATTCCAGGCCCTCGCCCGGCAGCGAACGGGTGTCGGCCGACCAGACCTGCAGCATCAGGTTTTGCAGCGCGATGGACAGGCCGTAGGTGGCGATCAACGAGGGCAGCGGATCGGTGCCCAGCACGCGGTTGAGCACCGTGCGTTGCAGCAGCCAGCCCAGCACCGCCGCCACCGGCACCAGCATGGCCACCACCACATAAGGCCCGATGGCCAGCGCGCCGGCCAGGCTGATGCCCATCAGCGACAGCAGGATCATCAGGTCGCCATGGGCCGTGTTGACGATGCGCATCACGCCGAACATCAGCGCCATGCCCAGCGCGTACTGCGCGTACATGCCGCCCAGCAGCAGGCCTTGAACGAGGGCATCAAGCCACGGCATGGCTGGCTCCAAAGTAGGCGCGGGCGATGTCGTCGCGCTCGATCTCGTCGGAGCGGCCGGTCAGGGTGATGCGGCCTTCGAGCATGCAGTACAGCCGGTGAGACGCGCGGCGGGCCAGCGCCACGTCCTGCTCCACCAGCACGATGGCGGTGCCGGCGGCGGCGATGTCGGGCAGCGCGGCGTAGATCTCGCGAATCACCAGCGGCGCCAGGCCCAGCGACAACTCGTCGCACAGCAGCAGACGCGGCTGGCACAGCAGCGCGCGGCCGATGGCCACCATCTGCTGCTGGCCACCCGAGAGCGATTCCACCGGCACACGGCGCTTGGTCTTGAGGATGGGGAACAGCGTGTGCAAGCGCTCCAGCGTCCAGGGCCGGGTGCTGCTGTGCGCGTCGGTGGCACGGGCGTGGTCGATGGCCACGCGCAGGTTGTCGTCCACCGACATGCCGGTGAACAAACGCCGGCCTTCGGGCACCATGGCCAGGCCGCGTTGCACCATCTGGTGCGGGGCGCTGCCGCCCACGGGCTGGCCGTCGAAGCGCACCATGTCGGCGGCCACCGTCAGCAGGCCGCTCAGGCTTTTGAGCAAGGTGGATTTGCCGGCGCCGTTGGCGCCGATCAGCGCCACCACCTCGCCGGCGGCGATCTCGAAATTGATGCCGAACAGGGCCTGGAAGTCGCCATAGCGCGCCTCCAGGGCCTGGGTGGACAGCAAGGCAGGTGAACGGCTCATGCCTCGATTCCCATGTAAACGCGTTGCACTTCGGGGTTGGCCATCACGGCCTGCGGCAGGCCTTCAGCAATTTTTTCGCCGAAGTTCAGCACCAGCAGCCGGTCGGCCACGGCCATCAGCGCGTTGAGCACGTGCTCGATCCACACCACGGTGACCTGGCGCTCGCGGATGCGCTTCACCAGGCCCACCAACTGGTGCGACTCTTCGTCCGTCAGGCCGCCGGCAATCTCGTCCAGCAGCAGCAGCTTGGGGCCGCTGGCCAGCGCGCGGGCCAATTCCAGCCGCTTGCGGTCCAGCAGGGTCAGGCCGCCGGCCAGGTGGTTGGCCTTGGGGCCCAGGCCGCAGTCGTCCAGGATCTCGGCGCAGCGGTCGTTGGCGGCGCGCTCGGACTGCTGGCCGCCGAACATGGCGGCCACCAGCAGGTTCTCGAAGGCCGTCATGCCGCCATAGGGGCGCGGCACCTGGTAGGTGCGGCCGATGCCGCGCCGGCAGCGCTTGAACGGCGGCTCGCCCTTCAGGCGTTCGCCGGCAAAGCTCACCTCGCCCTGGTTCAGCGCCACGTCGCCGCTGATCAGGTTGAACAAGGTGGTCTTGCCTGCGCCGTTGGGGCCCAGCACGCCCAGCACCTCGCCCGGGTGAACCTCGAAGCTGAGTTCGTGGATCACCCGCACGGCGCCGAAGGACTTGCTCAGGCCGCGTGCGGCCAGCAGGGGGGAGGCGCTGCTCGTCATGGGGCTCAGATCAGCGTGAGCTTGCCTTCGGTGGGCACCAGCTTGCCCACGCTGTTGTCGATGATGCGCAGGTCATAGCGGTGCTTGGCGCCCTTGACCCACTGGCCGCCGACGATGGGCGTCTTGCAGATGTTGGGCGTGGGGCCGCCCTTGAAGCTGATGGGCCCGGCGATGGTGTTGAGGTTGGTCTCGGTGATGGCCTGCCGGATGGCGTCGCGGCTCAGCGGGTCCTTGCTGCGCTTCAACACATCAATGGCCACTTCCCACAGCGCGTGGGCATAGCCCAGCGGCTGGGTCCATTGCTTCTTGGTTTCGGCCTCCCAATCGGCGGCCATCTTGGCGCCGTTTTCACCGGTGAGCGACGACTTGAACGGGAAGGCCGGCGTCCACCACACCTCGGTGCTCATGCCCAGGCCCAGCTCGCCCATGGCTTCCACGCCCGAGGGGAACAGCAGCGCAGCGGCCACGGTGACGATCTTGGGCTTGTACTGCTGCTGGCGGCACTGGGTGATGAAGGTCTTCAGGTCCGCCGGGTAGCTGATGCCGCCGATGATTTCGCAGCCGGCCTTCTTGTAGGCCGAGATCTGGGCCGAGAAGTCGTTGGTCAGCGGCTGGAACGAGCTGGGGATCACGGTCTCGAACTTGGCCTTGGTGACGGCCGGCGGCAGGCCCCATTCCTTGTTGCCCCAGGCTTCGCCGTCGGCATTGCGCGGGAACAGCATGCCCACCTTGCGGTTGGTCTGCACCGAGTTCCACATGCTGGTGAAGGTGCCCAGCACGTCTTCCAGGCCCCAGAAGAAGTGGTAGGTCCACTTGAACGGCTTCTCGGCCGAGCCGCCGCGCGGGAACACGAAGCTCTGCCACGGCGCCTGGCTGGACAAACAGGGCACGCCGTTCAGCTCGCACTGGTCGGACACCGGGTTGATCGCGTCGGTGGTGGACGCGGGCAGCATCAAATGCACCTTCTCGTTCAGGATCAGGTTGCCCGCCAGCTCGGCCGCCTTGTTGGGGTTGGACTGGCTGTCGCGCACCAGGATCTCCACCGTGTACTTCTGGCCGTTGATCGTCAGGCCGTCTTTCACCAGGGCCTGGATGCGGGCCACCATGTACTTGTCGGTCTCGCCGAACGGCGCCTGCGGGCCGGTCATGGGGCTGATGAAGCCGATGCGGATGGTCTTGCCCTGGGCCAGCGCCAGGCCCGGCAGGCTGGCTGTGGCGGCTGCGGCGCCGAACTGCTTGAGCAGCGTGCGGCGCGAGGCGGCAACGCTCTCGACGGCGTCGCTGGTGGCGGTGGTGGGGCTGTCCAGCAGCGGGGTGGGGTCTTGGCGCATGGTGTGTCTCCGGATGTCGTTGTGGGATCGTTCTGAAAAGCCCGGCGCTGTGGATGCGGCCGGGTGGGGCGGGAAATCAGTGCCGCTCACACGGCGTGGTAACCACCGTCCACCGGCAGCACGGTGCCGGTGATGAAACGTGCGGCCGGGCTGCACAGAAAGACGATGGCCGAGGCCACCTCTTCAGGTTCTCCCCAGCGCGCCAGCGGCGTGCGGGCGATGAGCTGGCGACTGGCGGCGCCATTGGCCTGCAAAGGAGCGGTCAGCGGCGTGCGGATGAAGCCCGGCGCCACGGCGTTGACCCGCACGCCCACGGAGGCATAGGCCTGCGCCAGCGAGCGGGTGAGCTGCACCACCGCGCCCTGGCTGGCGGCAAAGGCCGGACGCTCGGCACTGCCCAGGCCGCTGAACACCGAAGCGAGGTTCACCACCGCCCCCCCTCGCTGAGCCAGTGCCGGCAGGGCGCGGGTGCAGGCGTGCAGGGTGGCGCCCAGGTTCACCGCCATCACCGCATCGAAGTGGCTTGCTTCGTACTCATCGCGTTCATGGCAGAGTTGTGCGGCATTGACCAACATGTCCAGCACCGGCAGGGCGTCCAGACGGGCCGCGGTGCGCTCACGCTCGGTCGGGTCCAACTCCACCCGTTCGATCTGGTGGTGGCGTGGCGCTTCGGGCCCCTCGGCGTCCTGGCCCAGGGCCAGCACCCGTGCACCCAGATCGGCCAGCAGGCGCGCCGCTGCTGCGCCTATGCCCGAGGTGCCGCCGGTGACGACCGCCGACCGGCCGTCGAACAGGCCGGGCGCAAAGGCAGCGGTGGGCATGGGCATGCAATGTCTCCTGGACTTGTGGCCCGGGCCTGCGTGGGCCCGGAGTTTGTGCCGCCAGTCTAGAAACGTATGTCCATTTCGCCTTGCCTCAGCCGGCTACGATGCTTGTCTGCGCAGGACAAACGCGGGCAGGGCAGCGCCCCAGTTCGCGGACTGGCCTCAACCTTGAGCCCAGGAGGCGGTTGAGATGCCGCGCGACAGAAGACATCGAGCCTCCTGACTAGTCGAGTCTTCTGACCATTCCACTGAATCCGAAGAATCGGAGGTGATGCGTCGAGTGGGATCGGCGAAAGTCCACTTCAACGGTTTTGGGCTTTTTTATCGGGGCGGATGTAGCGCATGAGCTTCTTGTCGAGGTCTCTGATGGATGTGACGACACCGCGGGTGATGACATCGCGCTGGATGCGGGCGAACCAGTTTTCGACCTGGTTCAGCCACGACGAGTATGTCGGGGTGTCGTTCATGTGAACGCGGCGGTGCTTGGCCTGAAATGCGCGCACGCGGGCTGTCTTGTGGCTGCTGACGTTGTCGCAGATGACGTGAATCTCGCGGCGAGGGGACTGGCTGGCGACGATGTCGTCGAGGAAGGTCACGAACTGCTCGTTGGTGTGGTGGGTGGGCAGTACCGGCGCAGCATGTCAGGCCGACCACCCCGCTGTCCCCACGAGCCCTCAATCATCTGACTTCGCCGCGGCGTTTTCGCGCACGGCGAGCTGCGTCCCCTTGTGGCATCCAGAGGGCGAGCTTCAGTCCTTTGGGAAGACCCACTCGGTCGCAGGCAGCCCCGGTGCGGGGGCGGTGAAGGTGAACAGGCCGCCGGCCAGCGGTTGCGCCGCCAGTTCATCGGCGCTCAGGCCTTTGCGCGCGGTGGTGACGAAGGCGGTGCGCAGATTGGGGCCGCCGAAAGCGAGTTTGGTGGCGTTGGCGCAGGGCAGGGCGACGGTGGTCAGGAGCCGGCCGTCGGGGGCGTAGCGCCGCACCGCCCAGCCGCCAAAAAACGCCACCCACACGCAGCCCTCGGCGTCCACGCTGCTGCCGTCGGGCCAGCCCGGTTCGTCGCCGCAGCGCAGAAACAGGCGCTTGCGCGAGGTGCGGCCATCGGCGTCGAGGTCGAAGGCGTGGATCTCGCGCGCCACCGTGTCGGTGTGATACAGCGTGCGGCCGTCGGGGCTGACCACCGGCCCGTTGGTGATGCAGATGCCGTCGTCGTGGCGTGTCAATGTGCCTTGGTGCCAGGCATAGAGCGCGCCACTGGCGGCCGATTCCTGGTCGTCCATCGAGCCGAACCAGAGGCGCCCGGCGCTGTCGATGTGGGCGTCGTTGAGGCGGTTGCCGGGGCGGTCGGTTTCGAGCTGCAGCACCGTCTGGCTGAGGCCGGTGCGCGGATCAAAACGGCGCAGCTCGCCGGGCAATCCGATCAACAAGTCACCCGATTCGGCCGGCAGCGCAAAGCCTGCGGGGCCGGGCAGTGGCCAGCTGCGGCCGCCGTCGGCGCCGGGCGTGTGGCGGTGCAGTTGCTGGCGCTTGATGTCGACAAACCACAAGCACTGCTCGCGCACCGACCACACCGGGCCTTCGCCCAACGTGGCCGCCACGGGCCATACACATTCAGGGGTGGGGTTCATTGCCAGAGTCGATTCACAACGTTGTTGGGGTCGGTGCGCCACGGCCCACTCCGCTGAATTCGTCGCGGCGCAGCCAGCAGCAGCCGCTGCCATTGTCGCCGCGCGGCGCCACGTGCCGCGGTGTGTTTGATGCCCATCGCGCTTGAACGCTGCGGCGGCGATGTGCCGTTCTCAGACCGGCCCGGTGGCCGTCACCCGACCTTGCTCCAGGTGCGCCAACAAGCGGGTCAGCGGCCACAGCATGGCCAAGTACAGCAGCGCCGCCAGCACGATGGGCGACGGGTTGTAGAGCAGCGATTGCGCGTCGCGCGCCGCGCGCAGCAACTCGGGCAGCCCCACCACACTGGCGATGGTGGTGAGCTTGACGATCTCGATGCAGTTGCCCAGCAGATCGGGCAGCACATGGCGGATGGCTTGCGGCAACACCACATGGCGCAGGGCTTGGGCGTGCGTCAACCCGGTGGAGCGCGCGGCCTCCATCTGCCCCGTTGGCACCGCCTGCAAGCCGGCCCGAAACACCTCGGCAAAGTAGCTGGCGTTGTTGAGCACGAACGCGATCACCACCGCCAGCAGCTTGGGCACATCGCCCACCAAAAAGGGCAGGCCGAAGTACAGAAAGATCAGCAGCACGAGGGGCGGAAACGCGCGGAAGAAGTCGATGCCGACCACGATGGCCCACGGCAGCGCGCGGCCCGATGACTGCGTTTGCCCCAGCGCCAGCAGCAAGCCGGCCGCGGCCCCCAACGGGATCACGAGGGCCGACAACCACACGGTGGTCCAGAGCCCGCCGAGCAGGTAGGGCAGCACCTGCTGGTACACGTCGAGGTTGAAAAAGTTGTCGATGAAGGTGCTCATGATCCGTGCCCGGTTCCGTGGCGGCCGGCATACCGCTCCAGCCAGCGCGAGCCGATCACGATCGGCAAGAACACCAGCAGGTACAAGAAGGCGCCCACCGTCAAGGGCGTGGGGTTGCCCGCCACAGCCGAGGCCGCTTGCGCGTTGCTGAGGATCTCGCTCAGCGCCACCACCGAGCCGAGCGCCGTGTTTTTGGTGGTGGAGATGACCCGGTTGGTCAGCGGTGGCACGGCCCGCCGCAGCGCTTGCGGCAGCATCACCCAGCGCATGGCCGGCCACCAGCCGAGGCCGGTGGAGCGTGCCGCTTCCAGTTGCCCGCTGGGCAGCGAGCGCAGGCTGGCCCAGATGCTCTCTTGCGCATACGCGGCGAGCACCATCGACAGCGACAACCAGGTGGCGGCAAAGGAGGAGAGTGGCAGGCCCACCGACGGCAGGCCGAAGTACAGCAAGATGATGATCACCAGCGGCGGCAAGGAGCGCATCACGTCGGAGAACGCCATCACCGGCAGTCGCCAGCCCGGGCGACCGGTGGCGCGGGCCACGGCCAAGGCCAAGCCCACCGCCAGGCCGGTCGCCACCACCGCCACGCCCACCCCCACGGTGACGAGCATGCCCCAGGCAATCTCGCGCCAGTGGGCCGCCGCCACCGCGGGGTTGAAAAAGGTGAACAGGAAGCCCGCGCTTGGCTCGGTCATGCCGCGCTCGCGTGTTGGCCGTTCATGTAGCGGCCCACAAAACTGCGTGTGCGCGCTTCTCGGGGCTGCTCGAAGATCTGCGCCGCTGTGCCTTCTTCGGCCACCACGCCGCCGTCCATGAACACCACGCGGTCGGCCGCCGCGCGGGCAAAGGCCATCTCGTGCGTCACCACCAGCATGGTCATGCCGCTGTCGCGCAGCGAGCGCATCACGCGCAGCACCTCGTCCACGAGCTCGGGGTCGAGCGCGCTGGTGGGCTCGTCAAACAGCATCACGCGTGGCTTGAGCGCAATGGCGCGCGCGATGCCCACACGCTGCTGCTGGCCGCCCGAGAGTTGGGCGGGGTGGGCGTCGGCCTTGTGGGCCAGGCCCACCTGCGCCAAGGCCGCATGGGCCACCTCGGCGGCAGCGGCCTCGCTGAGGCCCTGCACGCGGCGCAGCGCGAGCATCACATTGCCCAGCGCGCTCAGGTGCGGGTAGAGGTTGAAGTGCTGAAACACCATGCCCACGCTTTGGCGCACGCGGTTGACATCGACGTCGGGCCGCATGATGTCCAGGCCGTCGATCACGACCTGGCCCCCACTGGGCTCTTCGAGGCGATTGCAGCAGCGCAGCATGGTGCTTTTGCCCGAGCCCGAGGGCCCAATCACGCACACCAGCTCGGCCGGCCTGACGCGCAGGTCGACGCCGCGCAGCACCTCCTGCGATCCGTACGATTTGCGCAGGCCGACCAGTTCAAGGAGGGGGGCGTTCATGGGGGGGCTCTGGGAAGGCTCAGTGGGCTCAGCGGGCGTCAAGCAATGCGCTTCACGAGCACTTGGCGGTGACGGGCGTGGCGTCGTAGTTCTCGGTGCCGGGCACGCCGTGGCCGGGGGCGACGGTTTTTTCCACACTGCCGGCCGCCGGCTCAAACCCATACCACTTGGTGGCCAAGCGGGCGATCGTGCCGTCGAGCTTCAGGCACTTCAGCGCGTTGGAGACCAGGTCGCGGCCCGCCTTGTCGTTCAAGCGGAAGGGGATGGCCCACACCAAGCCGGTCTTCACGGTGTAGCCCGCTTGCAGCGCCGGGTTTTGTTTGGCGGCCCAGCCCACCACGGTGTTGCCGGCCAGGTTGTAGTCGGCGCGGTTGGACATCACCGCCTGGATGGCGTCGGCGTTGGTGCCATACACGTCGACTTTGAAGCCGTATTTTTCGGCGTTGTCTTTGGCCCAGCCTTCGTAGTTGGAGCCCTTGTTCACCGCCACCACCTTGCCCTTGAGCGACTCGATCTTGTCGAGCTTGGGCTCGCTCTTGCGGCCCAGAAAGCTGTAGTTGGTTTCGGTGTAGCCCTCGGTGAAGAGCATCGCCTTGGCGCGCTCGGGGGTCACCGTCACCGGGGCCAACAGGAAGTCGTATTTGCCGCTGTTGAGCCCGGGCACCAGGCCCGAGAACTCGGTGGCCTCCACATCCAGCTTGCGGCCCAGGCGTTTGGCGAGTTCGTCGCCGAGTTCGACGTTGAAGCCCTGCATGCCCCCGCCCAGTTTGATCATGGCTTGCGGCGCAAAGCTCGGGTCGAGCGCGGTTTTGAGCGGGCCCGGGGGCTGTGCGCCGGCCTGGAAGGCGGTGGCGCTCAGGGCCAGCGACAAGGCCGCGGTGCGGGCGAAATGACGGGTCGAAGACGACATGGAATCAGCTCCTGAAAACAAACAAAAGAAACGGCAAACGGTGAATCAAGGGGTGCATCACGCCGCGCGCGTCAGCCCCATCAACGCGCTGAAGGCGCCGCGCCCGGCGGCAGCGGGGGGTGGGGGTGAGTCCTTGGGGGGCTGCGAGCGGCCGCGTGCGATGTAGAGGCCCGAGCCGCGCTCGGCGTGCAAGGTGCCGGCACGCACCACCGAGCGGCCACGGCTGAACACCTCTTCGGGCCAGCCGGTGAGCCGCATGCCCTCGTAGGGTGTGTAGCCCACGTTGTCGTGCAGCATGGCCGCGCTCACCTCCACCTGGCGGGCGGGGTTCCAGACGGCGATGTCGGCATCGGCGCCCACGGCAATGGCGCCCTTGCGCGGCGCCAGCCCATACATCTGTGCCGGCTGGGTGGTGCTCAGGGCAACGAACTGCTCAATCGTCATGCGCCCCGTCATCACCCCTTCAGAAAACAGCAGCGGCAGCCGCAGCTCGATGCCGGGCACGCCGTTGGCCATGTCTTTGAACGTGGTGGCTTCGCCTTTGGGCAGCTTGCCCGAGGCATCGAAGCGGTAGGGCGCGTGGTCCGACGAATACACGCTCAGCGTGCCGTCGAGCAAGCCCGTCCACACGGCCTCTTGCGAGGCCTTGTCGCGTGGTGGTGGGCTGCAGCAAAACTTCGCGCCCTCCAGCCCGGGCAGGTCGGCGTCTGAGGCTTCGAGAAACAGGTACTGCGGGCAACTCTCGGCGTATACCTGCGCGCCCAGGCGGCGCGCTTGCCGAATTACATCCACCGTCTCGCGGCCGGCCACATGCACGATCAGCACCGGCACATCCACCAAGCGCGACAACATGATGGCGCGGCTGGTGGCCTCGGTTTCGGCCAGCGGGTCGTGCGCCACGGCGTGGAACTTGGGCGCCGTGTGGCCACGCTCCAGCAGGCGGTGGGCGATCCAGCGGATCATGTCGTGGTTCTCGGCGTGCACCATCACCATCGCGCCCTCGCGGCCGGCGGTGGCCAGCACATCGAGCAGCGCGTGGTCGTCGAGCCGCAAGCGGTCGTAGGTCATGTAGACCTTGAGCGAGGTGATGCCGCCGCGGATGGCCGCGGGCAGGTGCACGCTCAGTGCTTCGTCGTCGGGCCGCGTGACGATCAGGTGGAAGCCGTAGTCGATCACCGCCTTCTCGCGCGCCAGCTTGGCGTAGGCCTCGATCACATCGGGGATGCGGTCTTCCCGGTGCTGCGCGGCAAACGACAAGATCGTGGTCGTGCCCCCAAAGGCGGCCGACACCGTGCCCGAGTAGAAGTCGTCGGCACACATCAGGCCCATGCCCGAGAGCTGCTCGATGTGGCAGTGGCTGTCGATGCCGCCGGGCAGCACCCAGCGGCCGCTGGCATCCACATCGTCGCGCCCCGGCGCCAGGCCTGGGGCGATGGCGGCAATGCGCCCATCGCGCACGCCCACATCGGCGTCGTGGCAACCGTCGGCGTTGCACACGCGGCCGCCGCGGATGGTGAGGTCGAAGCGCTCGGGGTCAGTGGCGGAGGTCATGGTGCGGTGTCCTGCGGTTCAAAACACGCCGGGGTAGTGGCCGCCGTCCATCAGCAGGTTTTGCCCGGTGATGAAACCCGCCTGCGCGCTGCACAGGTAGGCGCAGGCGTCGCCAAACTCGGCCGGGTCGCCCAGGCGCTGGGCCGGGTTGGCGGCGCGGCGGGCGTCCAGCTCCTGCGCCACCGTGCGCCCGCTGTGCTGTGCCATCTTGGCGGCAGTCACCCGCAGGCGGTCGGTCTCAAACGGGCCGGGCAGCAGGTTGTTGATGGTGACGTTGTGCGCCACCGTCTTGCGAGCCAGGCCGGCGACGAAGCCGGTCAGGCCGGCGCGTGCACCGTTGGACAAACCCAGGATGTCGATCGGCGCTTTCACCGCGCCGGAGGTGATGTTGACCACGCGGCCAAAGCGGCGCGCGATCATCGTGTCCACCGTGGCGCGGATCAACTCGATGGGGGTGAGCATGTTGGCGTCCAAGGCGGCGAGCCACACCTCGCGGTCCCACTCGCGGAAATCGCCGGGCGGCGGGCCGCCCGCGTTGTTGACCAGGATGTCGGGATTGGGGCAGGCGGCGAGCACCGCCGCGCGACCTTCGGCCGTGGTGATGTCGGCCGCTACCACGGTGACGCGGGCGCCGGTTTCGGCGCGGATGGCCGCGGCCGTTTCTTCCAATGTGGCCAGCGTGCGTGCGACCAAGGTCAGCGCACAGCCCTCGCGGGCCAGCGACACCGCACAAGCGCGGCCCAAGCCGCGGCTCGATGCGCAGACCAAGGCGTGACGGCCTTCGATACCGAGTTTCATGGTGCGCGCTCCTCAGCCGATGCTCAGCGCGCCGCGCTGTGAGAGCGACAAACCGACGCGGGCCACGGTGGCTTCGAGTTCGCGCGCGGTCAGCGGGTCCATGCGCATGCCGGGCGCGCGCAGGGCCGCACTCGCGATCACGCCACGCTGCTGGTAGGTGTACTTGCGCAGCGCCAGGCCGATCTTGGGTTGGAACTCGTAGCGGATCAGCGGGCAGTAGCGGTCGAAGGTGGCGGCGGCACCGGCCACATCACCGGCCGCAAACTGCTGGTGGATGCGCACCAGGATTTCGGGGAAGGCGAAGCCCGTCATGGTGCCGGCGGCACCGCGCTGCAACTCCTCCAGAAAATACACACCACCGAGGCCACCGAAGACGCGCATCGTGCCTTGGGCGAGGTCGAGGATGCGCGAGATCTTTTGGCCCACCGGCGGCTCTTCCATCTTGATCATGCCCACGCCGCCTTCGCGGCCCAAGCGGGCCACCAGCTCGGCGCTGATCTCGGTGCCAAAGGAGTCGGGGAAATCGTGGATCACGACCGGAATGCGCACGGCGCGCGCCAGGTCGCGGTAGTAGGCGAACTGCTGCTCGTCCGAGGCCTTGTCCATGGGCGCCGCAAACACCGCTTCGGCGCCCAGCGCCTGCGCTTCCAAGGCTTGCTCAATGGCGCCTGCCAGGCCGAGTGCGCGCACGCCCACCCACACAGGCACACGGCCCGCCGCATGCTTGACGAACGCCGTGATGACCTGCGTGCGCTCGGCCTGCGAGAGCTTGTGGGCCTCGCCCAAGAAGCCCAGGATGGCCAGGCCGCTGACGCCCGCTTCGATCTGGAAGGCCACCAGCGAGGCGATGCTGTTCAAGTCCAGCGCGCCGTCGTTTTGGAACGGTGTGGGGCAAATGGTGAACACACCGTGGGCGTGGGCCAGGGGGGCGGGCGATGAAGTTGCAGTCGGGTTCATGTTGAGTGTCATTGGCCATCCGAAGCGGACCGTCCAGCAAATTATTTGGCCGATGCGCGTGTGGTGTCGCGTGCCGATTTGTGCGCAGCCATTAACACGCGGTTAATGGGCTGGGGCATCCTGTTCGCAACGGCGTCAGGCCGGCGCTGGCGCGGTCTCGAAGCCCTGGGCCTGCATCAGCTGCCGCAAGGTCTTGATGAAGGCCTGCGCCAGTTGCGACATCGGCTCAAAGCGCGGGTGCACCAGGTTGGCGTGCAGCGTGGGCGTGCCCTGCACCGGACGCACCACCAGCTGGCTCGCCGGCCAGCTGCGCACCGAGAACTCGTCCACCAGCGCGATGCCCGCGCCGGCCTGCACCAGCGAGCAGGCGTTTTGTGGCGAGCCCACCTCAATGGCGGCGCGCACGGTTTCGCCCGCGGCCTCAAACACCTCTGCCACCATGCGGCCAAAGGGTGTGGCCCGGTCGTACGAAATCAGCGGGTAGGGCAGCAGGTCGGCCACCGAGAGCGTGGCGCGGCGCGACAGCGGGTGGTCGTAGGGGCAGATGCACACCAGGCGGCCCGTGCCCAGCGGCGTCATCTCCAGATTGGGATGCTCCACCGGCAAGATGGTGATGGCGATGTCGGCTTGCTGGTTGAGGATGCGCTCGACCAGCGGCGCATAACCCAGGTACTGAAACGTGATCTTGACACCCGCGTGGCGCGCCCGGAACGCCGCAATCGCCTGCGGAATCACCATCTGCCCCACGCTCGGGCTCGACACGATGTTCAAGATGCCCTCGCGGTTCTCGCGCAGGTCGTCGGCCAGCGCATTGACGCGTTGCACGCCGGTGTAGACCTGCTCCACCTCGCGGAATATCTTTTTGGCCTCGGGTGTGGCGTAGAGCCGGCCCTTGATGCGCTCGAACAGCGCGAAGCCGACCCGGGCCTCGGTGTGCGAGAGCAGCCGACTGATGGCCGGTTGAGAGACAAACAGCAGTTGCGAGGCGCCGCTGATCGAGCCCGTGATCATCACGGCCCGGAACACTTCGATTTGCCGCAGGTTGAGAGACATCGGGTGCAGGTGCCGCGGCACCATCCATAACAAGGGGTTAATGACGGCACACATCTCAGCAAGTGCCATGCCGCAACCCGCGCCCTAGACTGGGTCATGGCCCACAAGATCTATGTCATCAACCCCAACAGCAATGCGGCGGTGACCGCCGAACTGGATGCGGCGCTGCAGCCGCTGCGCCTGGCGGGCGGGCCAGAGATCTGCACCGTCACGCTGGCCGACGGCCCCGCGGGCGTGGAATCGCAGCTCGATGTGGACCGCGCCGCGCTGGCGGTGCATGCCTACGCGCAGGCTCACGCTGACGACGCGGCGGCCTGGGTGATTGCCTGTTTCAGCGACCCGGGCTTGATGTTGATGCGCGAGCGCATGCGCGTGCCGGTGCTGGGCATCAGCGAGAGCGCGGTGCTGACGGCGCTCTCGATGGGGCAGAGCTTTGGCGTGATCGCGATTCTGCAAAAGTCCATTCCTCGGCACCTGCGCCACTGGGCGGCGATGGGCGTGAGCTCGCGGCTCGCGGGTGAACTGGCGATCCAGCGCACGGTGTCGCAACTCGCCGACCGCGAGGCCACGCTGGCGGCCATGTGCGAGGCCGGGCGCCGGCTGCGCGATGAGCGCGGCGCCAACGTGCTGGTGATGGGCTGCGCTGGCATGGCGCCCTTCCGCGAGCCCTTGCAAGACGCCACCGGCCTGCCCGTGGTGGAGCCCACGCAGGCCGCGGTGGCGATGGCCCTGGGCCGCGTGCAGCTGGCGTGGTAGCGGCACGGGCAACGCGCTGCCCTTCGCGCACCTGTTTTCCATTCCCCCCTTTGACCAAGCCACGCGGCAGGACACCCGAGCGATGAACGCACCCAACGACTTTGAGCAGGCTGCGGCCACCCCCCATCCGGACCTGTTTCGCCGGATCCATGCGGTGGTGGGTGACGCCGGCCTCGTGCTTGGCGCCGACGACCAGGCGCCCTACCTCGTCGACTGGCTCGGCAAGTGGCGCGGACGGGCCGCGCTGGTGGTGCGCCCCCGCGACACCGACGAGACGGCCGCCGTGGTGCGCATTTGCCACGAGACCCACACGCCGGTGGTCACCCAGGGTGGCAACACCGGCATGAGCGGCGGCGCCACACCCGACGCGAGCGGCGCGCAGGTGGTGCTCAATTTGTCGCGCATGAACGCGATTCGCGCCATCGACCCCGAGAACAACACGCTCACCGCCGAGGCGGGTGTGCTGCTCGCCAACGTGCAGCAAGCGGCCTTGGCGATGGAACGGTTTTTTCCGCTGAGCATGGGCTCAGAGGGCAGTTGCACCATTGGCGGCAACCTGGCCACCAACGCCGGTGGCATTGCGGTGCTGCGCTATGGCAACACGCGCGACCTGGTGCTGGGCATTGAGGCGGTGCTGCCCGATGGCCGGGTGTGGCACGGCCTGCGCTCGCTGCGCAAAGACAACACCGGCTACGACCTGCGCCATCTGCTGATCGGCTCCGAGGGCACGCTGGGCATCATCACCGCGGCGGTGCTGAAGCTGTTTCCGCGGCCCTTGGGGCGGGCCACCGCATGGGTCGGCGCGGCCTCGCTGGAATCGCTGGTCAGCCTGCTGTCGGCCCTGCGGGCCCGGGTGGGCGAGCGGCTGGTGGCGTTCGAGATGATGTCGCACGACGCACTGGCCTTGGTGCTGGCGCAGGTCGCTGACGCACGCGCGCCCTTGGCGGGTTTGCATCATTTCCATGCGCTGGTGGAGCTTGCCGACACGCAGCAACAGGGCCTGGACGAGCTGCTGGAGGCCGGGCTCGGCGCGGCGCTGGAGAGTGGGCTGATTGACGATGTGGCCTTGAGCCAAAGTGGCGCGCAAGCCAGCGCCTTCTGGCGCCTTCGCGAGGGCATCTCAGAAGCGCAATTGCGCGGCGGCAAGGCCATCAAGCACGACATCGCGCTGCCGATTTCGGCGCTGGCGGCGTTCTCTCGGCAAGCCGGCGAGCAATTGCGCCGGTTGCAGCCCGACGTCCGCATTGTCAACTTCGGCCACCTGGGCGACGGCAACCTGCACTACAACGTGCTCGCACCGCTGGACACCGCCCCGAGCGCCCTCAAAGCGCTGACCGAGCAGTACAACCGCGTGGTGCACGACCTGGTGACCGCACTCGGCGGCAGCATCAGCGCCGAGCACGGTATCGGCCAATTGCGCCGCGATGAAATGCGGCACTACAAGCCTGCGCTGGAGTTTGAATTGATGATGCGCGTCAAGCAGGCGCTCGACCCCAACCACCTGATGAACCCGGGCAAGTTGCTCTGATTGCTCTGATCCGGAGCGCCGGCTGCGCGACTCGCGCTGTCAAACACCGCTCCCCACAAGGCATGTGGCTCCTCCGGCATGGGCCGGGCTGGGTTGCGGCCCGCGCGCTCGTGCTCGCTGCTCACGCACCGCCGTCGGGCGGCGAGTGCACTCAGCCGATGGCGATCAGGTCGAAGCGTTGCTTGGCAGAGCCCACGGGCTCGCAGACGTTGATCTCGAGCACGCCGTCGAGCGAGGCGATGTCGCGCTCGATGATGGTGGCCACCTCCTGGCGTGTCGGGCCGATCAGGTAGGCCAGCACATCGAATCGCCCCAAGGTGATGCCGGAGAACGCGCAGCACGCGAGTTGTGCAATCTGGCTCGCGATCTGGCGCGCCTGGCTGGGTGCCGTGCGCAGCCTCACGACGGCACCGGATGGGTATCCCATCGATGCCACATCGGCCACCAGGCCCAGCCGCATGGCCTTGCCGTCTTCCATTTTCTTGAGGCGCTGGCGCACCAGTCCTTCAGACAGGCCCAGCGCGCGAGCCACTTCGCGGTTGCTGATGCGCGCGTTGTCCCGCAGGGCATCCAGGATGGCGGTGTCGGTGCTGTCGAGCTTCAAGCAGGGCTCCGGGGCGCGAGCGCAGCGAACTCGCTGCGGTATTTCATGACCTCGGAAATGATCATGGTTTCGATGCTGCTCACGCCTTGAATGGCGGCCAACTGCGTCAACACAATCTGCTGCAGTTCGTCGAGTGTGCGAGCGATCACCAGCAGCATCAGCGGGCGCTCGCCCATCACCACCGTGACGGTGGCAACGCCGTCGAGCGCGGCCACGTCCTCGGCGACATCGGACAGCGGTCGGCCGCGCACGCCGAGGTCCACGCTGGCCAGCACCTCAAAGCCCGCAGCGCGGAAATCGCGCTGCGCGCAAATCCGCATCACGCCGTCGGCGTCCATGGCGCGGATGCGCGAGGTGATGGTGGGCTCGCTCGCGTTGAGCGCGGTGGCGAGGTCTTTGATGCCCTGCCTGGGATGCACCCGGAGCACATCGACGATGCGCTGATCGAGCTCGTCAAGCGGGCGAAGCGGGGAGGGCGAGGGCAGCATGCGGCTGCGATCTTAGCCGCCTGCAAGGGGGCAACAACGCTGCCCGACAACTGGACGGTCACCGACGCCGCCCCGCCACGGCTCGCATCAACTCACTGGCTGACGTCAAACACCAAGTTGCTCTGTGACGGCCCGAAGGAGGCCCAGGGCACGGTCTGGGTGTGGCCCGCGCCATGCTGGGTCCAGTCGCACACGCCGTCGGGGAAGATGGCGCGCAAGCGGGTCAGCTCCGTGGCCGTCAGGGCCACGGCGTAGCTCTCGGCCGCCACCGGCTTGAGCGCGCACTTCAACTGGTCGGCGGCCACGGGGCCACCGGCTTCGAGGCGCGGCGACGACCACGACGGCCAGATCGTGTTGCACTGGCTGCTCGCCGTGTGGCCCAAGGTTTGGGTTTCGGCGATGAACTGCGGTGTCGTCGCCTTGGTGAAACAGCCATCCACGGCCGCGGCGGGTTTGCGGGCAATCACCTTCTCACGCTGGCTGGCTGCCGAGGTGTCGGCCTTGTAGGCCACCACCCAGTCGATGAATGTCCTCCAGCCTTGCGTGGCAGCGGCTGCGGCCACGGCACCCTCTTCGGCCGTCACGCCGCCGCCCAAGGCGGCCAGAATCGGCGTGCCACCGCGCCACATCACGTGGTTGCGGGTGTCGCCGTTGGCCTTGGCCATGCGCTCGCGCACGGCGAAGTGGAACCACTGGTAGTGGTAGTAGTTGTCTTCGTCGTAGAGGCCCGAGATGTCGAACACCGGGATGGTGGCCAGGCCGCCATTGCCGTTGAGTTGCAGGCCGCTTTGGTGGGCGCGGCGGATGGCGCCGGTGTCGCCCACCACACGGTTGCTCACGTGATTGGCGTCTTGGTCGTAGCCGCCCACCTTCTCGTTGAGGTCCAGAAACTGGCTGACCGTGATGGTGCCTTGGTTCAGTGCCTCCAGGCCGTATTGCACGCCGACGTTGTCGAACGGGCGCAGCGCGAAGCCGGTGGTTTTGTCGATACCGTAGACGTTGCGGGCGATGTCAAACACCGTGGGGCGGGCGCCGGTGGGGTGGTTGACCGGGTCGTAACGCAGGCCCACGGGGACCGCGGCGTTCCACACGGCGGAGGCATAGGGCACGCCGCCCACCACCGGCAAGGTGCTCGGTGGCAGCGGATCGACGCGGCCCGGGACCGGGTCGGTGCGGCCCGATTGCATGGCGAGGTCGTACCAAGCGCGGGCCGTCTTGTGGCCCGACACCGCGACCATTTGCGCCTCGCTGAAGGCGCCGGTGTTTTGAGTCAGGTAGTAGCGGCTGAGCAGCCGCGCATCCAGGCTCGACATCGCGAGCGACAGCGCATCGGGGAAGGTGGAGCTGACGAAGACGCCGTCAAACAGCCCGGGGTAGGCGTCGGCCAGTTGCAGGCTGGTGTAGGCGCCGCCCGAGCCGCCGGTGGAGACGGTGAAGGTGGGCACGCCAAAGGTCTTGATGAAGTGCGCTTTGCCCATCAGGGCACTTTCGGCCGCCAACGTCGCGTTGCAGCTGTTGGTGGGGTGGTTGAGCGAGTTGTTGAAAATGCCATAACCCTCGGCCAGGCGGGTCAGGTTGTCGCCGGTGAGCAGGCTCACGCCAAGGGCCACGCCCTGCACATACCAGCCGCCGGTGCAGCCCGAGCCGTGCACGGCGAGCAGGCGCTTGTTCCAGCCGGCGGGCGGGGTGAGCGGGGTGGGCGCAGCGTCTTGCACCGGGTTGTGCAACACCGCGTTTTGGTAGATGCCGCGGTTGAGGGTGCCGGTTTCAACACGCACCACGAAGGGCACGGTGACGCCGGACAAGGTGGTGGTTTGCGCCACGTCAGTGGGCAGGGCGCTCAGGTTGCTCATGGGCTTCAAGGCGCCGCCCGCGGTGGAGCGGTAGACATAGCGCACCTGGGTGGGGGCCGAGCAGTTGGCGTCGGTGCTGGCGCCCAGCTTGGTCCCGTCGGGCAGGTTGAAGTTTTGCGTCTGGCAGATGTAGGGCGTGAGGTGCGGGCCCGACAGCATCGGCCCGGTGAGCGGGTAGCTGGTCAGGGTGAGCTGCGTGACGCGATCACCGACGCGGGCGACGAGCGTGTTGGCGCCGAGCTTCAGGCCCGAGACCACACCGATCCGGCGCAACGCATCTGCGGGGTCCACCGCGAAGGCCGCGGAGACGTCCACGCCGTCCAGTGTGGCCGCCCAGGTGGTGGCGCTGGCCGTGGATGCGGGCATCGAGATCGACACCAGCGCGTCGTTGCCCGACACCAGTTCGGGCCGCGACGAGAGCACCGTCACCGTGGGGCCGGCGGGCACGCTCGCGTCACCGCTGCCACCACAGCCCACGAGCAGGATGCCCAGTGCCGCTGCCGCCGCGGCGCCGAGGGGGTCTTTGTGTCGGTTCGTTGTCATGGCTTGTCTCCAGTTCGCGGTTTTGAATGTTTTTTTGATGCAAAAGCTAATTAATAGAATTTAAAAAATAGCTTTTGCGCATTCGTAGAGGGTATGCGAACGAAGACTCGATGGACCTGTGGGAACTACATAGGGGCCTTCCCCATGGGCTGGGAGATCTCGG
>JBEAOO010000010.1:0-28039 GCA_041164825.1 Pseudomonadota bacterium
GCGCAGGTGAATTTGTTCACAACGGAAGCCGAGAAGCGCCCCTGCCGCGCCTATCACTGCGTGTATTGCGGCAGGTTTCACCTGACCAGTGTCAGCGGTGGCTCACGCAGTGAGCCAGAGAGCGACTAAGGGCTCACTGCGTGAGCCAGGCAACTATCAAGCTTGGCCAGGTTTTGCCGCTGGATACAGGTGTGAGAGGTCCAGCCCTTTGTATTCAACCTCCTGCATAGCAGCGACCTGGGGCTCGAGGGGGTACAACGCATCGCCGTAGGTCTGCTCGATGTCCCCTGCAGCGAGATGGCCAACGATGGCCTCACGCACTTCGGGCGGGATAGCTTTCGCTTTCGTCTTGCACACCTGGATGAATGTGTGCCGGAACGAGTGGAAAACTTTCCGGCTGTCAGTGACTTCGCATTCGTCTGAGTAACGGCCCCACCACGTCGAAAAAACGGTCGCCAATTTGCCGTATTTGTCGGGCCGCAGGGCGGGGAAAATTCTGTCTTGCGGCTTGAGTTTCTCGACGTGAGCAAGGAATCCCAATCGCAGAATTTCGGGGTGCATTGCGACGTTGCGGATACTCGACGCCGTTTTCACTCGTTTGCCCGTTTGCGCCTCCGGCCTGATGCTCAGATACCAGCCATGCTCCGGGTCTTGCTTTACGTCGCCACGCGTCATCTGCGCGAGCTCCTCGACCCGTGCCCCCGTGAACAAGGCAAGCAGCGGCAGCCAGTAGCACGCGTTTCCAAGCGACGGGCGGGGCTCAAACCACGGCTTGTAGACCTCGCCTTTGAACAATTTGTTGAGCTCGGCAATGTCGAACGGCAGGCGGCTTTTGGACTCGGTGCGTTCGTCATCAAGCGCCACCTTGACCCCGACCCAAGGGTTCGCATCAAGCAAGTTGTCGTTCACTGCGCACTGCCACGCTGCGCGCAGAAATGTCAGCTGTTTCTCAATTGTGCGCGCTGACAGTTTGCGCCCGTCTTGCAACGCGTTTCGATAGTGCACAGCGTTCGCTTTTTGCAGCAACCGGGCCGCTTTCACACTGCACAGCGCTTCCAGGTTCTCAAATGCCTGCTCGAATGAACGTGCGGTTTTTGCGTCCCGAGTTTTCTGCCGCAACCAACATTTGTAAACGTCGCGAATCGAGAGCTCATTCGTCGATGCGCGGGGCACTGCAACGATGACTCCCCGCCTGCGTTGCAACAGCGTTTCCTGTAGCTCGACGTCAACCTGTTGAAACCGGCGTGCAAGCTTCTCGTAGCTCGGCGAGGTTGTGCTCAGCGAGAGCCCCAGTGCCTTCATCTGTGCCTCGAGCTCGGGGTAGACCGCAGACAGTTCTCCGAGCGCGAATGCTTCGCGCAAGAGGGGCAGGCCGGCTTCAAGCATGTCGATGTCTAGCTCACGGCTTGATGCTTGCATGCCCTTGATGCGTGCGGCTTCATCGTTCTCGAGCGCTGTCTCCCGGAAAACCTCGCAAAACTGTTCAATCTCAGCGTCGGTCATGTGCAGAGCTGTGCCCCTGAACTGCTCAGCTCGGGGTGCCGTGCCGTGCTCAAGGGCTTGCAGAGCACGGTCGAGCTCGAGGCGTTTCTCGCGTGCTCTGAGACGCGCAACAGCCGGGTCGGTCGTGTGCAGACTGACAGAGACAATTTCTCTGCCGTAAGCAGCTACCAGCGGGGTGGGGATGCGGGCCCGGAAGTAGTAAATTCCGCCGCGTAATGTGAGATTTGAGGCCGTGAAAACCATGGCTCCGCGAGATGTTTGTGCATCACGATTGTGCACCATCTCGTCATCTCAAGCCCTGATTTCCCATTTAATGAGTGAAATCAAGCACTTAGTGAGTGTTGGTGGAGAGGAGGAGGATCGAACTCCCGACCTTCGCATTGCGAACGCGACGCTCTCCCAGCTGAGCTACCCCCCCAACAGCTGTGGAGTCTAGCAAAGATTTTTGGGGTTCCGTGCGTGCGTGCGCTCGCTGGCCGGCTGTTTCGCCGTGGCTGCGGCGCTGGCTGCTCAGCCGGTGCTGCGGAGGCTGTGCTGCCAGCCTTCGAGCGCGTAGATCAGCAGCGCCAGCCAGATCACGGCGTAGCCCGCCAGGCGTGCGGCCGATAAGGGCTCATGGAACACCCAGAGGCCGCACATGAACTGCAGCGTGGGTGCAATGTATTGCAGCAAGCCCAAGGTGCTGAGTGGGATGCGGCGCGCGCCGGAGGCGAACAGCAGCAGCGGCACGGCGGTGACAGGGCCGACGCCGATGAGCCAGAGCCAGGGCAGCGCCGTCGCTGCCGCGTCGCTTGCGTTGTGCGCAACCGCGCTCGGCGCGCCGACGGCAATCAGCGCATTCGTTGCCCGAATGGCCATCGAGGGTGCCTCGACCGCTGCCGGTGCCAGCACCCCGGCCAGCACCCCGGCCAGCAACGCCAGTGCTGCGGGCGCGAGCATCAGTGTTTCCAACGTCAGGCCGTCCAATGCACCGAGCGGCGCTTGTTTGCGCATCAGGCCGTAGAGGCCGAACGTGGCGGCCAGCAGCAGCGCCACCCAGGGCAGGGCGCCGCCTTGCACGGTGAGCCACAACACGCCCACGCCGGCCAGCGCCACGGCGGCCCATTGGCCGCGTCGCAGGCGCTCTTTGAGCACCCAGGTGCCGAGCAACACGTTGACCAGCGGGTTGATGAAGTAGCCCAGGCTGGCGTCGAGCACATGGTGGTGGTTGACGGCCCAGATGTAGAGCAGCCAGTTGGCACTGAGCAGCAGCGCGCTCACGGCCGAGATGCCGAGCAGGCGGCGGTCGCGCAGGGCGGGGCGCAGCCAGGCCCATTGGCCGCGCGCAGCCAGCAGGCCCAGCACAAACAGCAGCGACCAGATCACCCGGTGAGCCACCACCTGAAGCGCCGGCACGGCAGCCAGGTGCATGAAGTAGAGCGGGAACAGGCCCCAGCACACATAGGCCAGGGCGGCATGGAGGATGCCTGGGTTCATGGGGCGGGTGCGCGCGCAGGGCGCGGAGGTGACGACGTGGGCGCCACCCGGAGCGGGACGGCAAGGGGCGCGATTGTCTCAGCCGGCTGTGCGGGTCGGGTTGGGGCTGGTGCGAACAGGCGCAGCACGTCTCTCGCGCCGCGGGTGCCATCGCCGCGCCGTGGGATGCCCGCCACGCGCCATCACGGCGCTGGGCGGGGGCGTCCATGGCGTGGACGCGGGCCGGGGCGCTCAGCCGCGCAGCGTCTTGTTGAACAAATCGACCGTGCGCGCCCAGGCGTCGCGCGCCGCGGCGTCGTCAAAACGCGGCGTGGTGTCGTTGTTGAAGCCGTGCTGGGTGCCGGGGTAGCGCTTCATGTCGTAGATGACGCCGGCGGCTTTGAGGGCGGCTTCATAGGCGGGCCAGCCAGCATTGATGCGCTCGTCGGTTTCGGCGTAAACCACGAGCAGCGGCGACTTGATTTTGGCGGCGTTCTGGGCCGAGGGTGCGGGGCCGTAGAAGGGCACCGAGGCGTTGAGATCGGGCAAGCGCGTGGCCAGCAGGTTGGCGATGCCGCCGCCGTAGCAGAAGCCGACTGCGCCGAGCTTGCCGTTGCTGCCGGGCAGCTTGCGCGCGAACTGGGCTCCGGCCACAAAGTCTTCTTGGGCGCTGGGTTGATCGAGTTTGGCAAACAGGTCGCGGGCTTTGTCTTCGTCGCCGGGGTAGCCACCGAGGATGGTGAGCGCGTCAGGTGCAAAGGCGATGAAGTTGTCGAGCGCCAGGCGGCGGGCGATGTCTTCAATGTGCGGGTTGAGGCCGCGGTTTTCGTGGGCCACGATCACCACCGGCAACGGGCCGCTGGCCTGGGCTGGGCGGGCCAGGTAGCCGCGCACTTTGCCGGTGCCGTCGGGCGAATCGTAGGTGAGGTAGTCGGTGCGGATGCGGGCGTCGGTGGGCGGCACCTTTTGCGCGTGAGCAAACTTCGGGCTCAGCGCCTCCAGCAGCATGACCGAGGTGACACCGCCGACGGCGAACTTGCTGGCGCCATCGAGGAAGCCGCGGCGGTCGATGCCGCCGTGCACGTACTGGTCAAACAGGCGCAGCACTTCGGGGTGGAAATCGCTGGCACGCAGGGTGGGGTTGGGCATGGGACGCATCTCCTGACGGTGTTGTTGGAGCGCTGGTGCTTCAGCGGCCGCGCGGTCGTGCGTTGGCTGGGCACAGGCTGGTCGAGGCGGCAGGCTGTTTTGCCGCAGCGCTTGTTGTACGCGATCGTCGTGCGCTTGTGCATGGACTTTGGTCGCAGACCGCGCTTGCCGCAGGGGCATGCGGGTCACGCATGTCACATGCGGCGGGCAGGGTGCCAGACGCTGCGGCGCCCTCAGTCGCCCTGACCGTCGCCGCCCAGCACGGCCATGCAGTCATCCAGCAGCGCATGCAATTGAGCCACACGCTGCTCGCCCAGGCGGGCGTTGAAGGCGAGCTGGGCCTTTTTCCACACCCGCTGGGCCTCGCTGCGTTTGGCGCGGCCGGTGTCGGTGATGTGCACCAAGCGGGAGCGGCCGTCCTCACCCGGGCCGAGTTGCACCCAGCCTTGCACCACCAGCGGCTGCAGGTTGCGCGTGAGGGTGGAGGGCTCCAGGCCCATGCGCGCGGCCAGGTCGGCCGGGCGCACGGGGCTGAGCAGCGCCACATGGCTGAGCAGGCTGTATTGCGAGGCCTTGAGCCCGCAGCCCGCCGCCATCACCGTGTCGTAATGGCGGCTGACGCTGCGGGTGAGTTGGCGCAGTTTGAAGTTGCTGCAGCCGCGCGGTGCTGCCACATCGATAGCGGCAGGGTCGGGTGGCGATGAGGGCTCTCGGCTGCGCATGAATTCAATTGTAATTGCAATCATTGCACCTGCAATCATCATTGAGCCTGATCCATGAATGCATCCAGCGCTGCCGCCCACATCGCGCCTTCCGAGGACGCCGCCACCACCTTGGCCCGTTGGGAGGCTGAGGAGCATGCCGCCCGCGCCCGCATGGCTCCCGGTGGCGTGGCCACACCCGATCAGTTGCGTGGGCTGACGGGCCTGCAGTGGCTGGAGGCCATTGGCCGGGGCGAGTTGCCGGCCGTCACCGTCAGCGAGTCGATGAACCTGTGGCCGATCTCGGTCGCCGCAGGGCGCGTGGTGTTTCAGGGCCGACCGGATGCCCGCTACCTCAATCCCATGGGCACGGTGCACGGCGGCTGGATTGCGGCGTTGCTTGATTCAGCGGTGGGCTGCGTGGTGCTCAGCACCTTGCCGGCGGCCAAAGGGTTCACCACGGTGGAGCTGAAGATCAGTTATCTGCGCGCCATTGCCCTGCCGCAAACACCGCTGGTGCGCGCCGAGGCCACCATCATCAATGCGGGGCGCATGGTGGGCTTTGCCGAGGCGCGGCTGGTGGGGCCGGACGGCAAGCTCTATGCGCACGCGACCACCACGTGTGTGGTCTTGGATCGGCCGTGAGCCGACTCGGTTCGGGCAGATGATGATCCGCGCTTGGCGTGTGAGTGCCTCGCCGCATGCGCCAGGCTCAAGTCAGCGCCCGGCCTGAGGTCGTTTCCAGACCGAAGACCGCCCGGTCGACGATGGGCGCGAGGCGAGGGCGACGATGGGCCGGGCCGATGTGCTCCGTGTCCTCCTGGTCCTCCCTTCTGTCGGCCCATTCCCCCTTGTCCTCCGCACATCGGCCCGGCCCATCACCGCCCCACCACCACCGTGGCGCGCGTCTCCATGGCGTGCCACCACCGGATCAGGGAGCGCAGTGCCGCATTCGCTTTGCGCAGGTCAAGGGGGAGTCGGCCGCAGGCCGGCGGAGGACTGAGCCCGGACACAAACAGTCCTGAGGACTGTTTGTGCCTGGCGAAGGCACGGGTCCTCTGGCCCGGGCACGGAGCAAAGCGACTGTGGCACAGCACTCCGAGCGCCGGCTTCGGACGGACCTCGGCGTCCATGCCAAGACCGGCGCCTGCCGCACCGTCAATGCTTTTGACTGTGGGGGCGCATCAGCCCCCGTTGGATCGGTGTTGCAGTACCCCGCACCGGTTGTGCCAAACCAGGGCTCAGCGCCGCGGGCCGCCGCGCGATTGCCACAGGGGTTTCTTGCCCTTGAGGTGGCGCTCGATGCCGTCGTTCAGGCGGTTGCGCAGGTCGACCACATCGGGCAGGTGGCCGTAGCGGTCTGGGAAGCGCAGGTCCAGCCACAGCCACAGCGTGCAGGCGCGCAGGGCTTGTTCCATGCGGTCGAGGCGGCTGTGTTCGTCCACATCGTTGAGGAACCAGGGCGCGGCCACCTGGCCATTGCGCGCGTGCTCGTGCGTCCAGCCCAAGAAGGCCTGCACCAGCGTTTCCATGCGCGTGTCCACCGGCGCTTGCGCGTAGGTGAAGCGCTCGCGCAGGCTCAGGCTGCTGGCGCTGCGGTCGAGCTCGGCGGCCAGGGCCAGCATCTGCTCCAGCTCGGCCACGGCGAAGTGCGCGTTGTCGAGCTTCAATTGGTCCATGAACACCGTCAGCACGCCGTGCAGCGTGCCCAGGCCCAGGCGCTGCGAGATGGTGCTGATGTGCCACCAGTTGGGGGCCACCGGCGCCTTGAAGTTGCGCGGTGCGCGTGGCGTGCGCGGCAGCAGTTCCTTCAGCACGCGGGCGGCCGTGGGCTCGGCTTCTTTCAGCACGCCGGTGAAACCTTCGTCGTGCATGCCGAAGCGGCCGGCGCGGCCGGCGATCTGGTGCACTTCTGATTCGTTGAGCACGCGGTCGCCCACGCCATCAAACTTGGTGAGGGTGGAGAACAGCACGCGCCGGATCGGCAGGTTCAGGCCCATGCCGATGGCGTCGGTGGCCACCAGGATGTGCGAGGTGCCGTCGGCAAAACGCTCGGCCTCGCGGCGCCGCACTTCGGGCGGCAGTGCGCCGTAAATCACCGACACCGGGTGGCCGTTGGCGGCAATTTGGTCGCGCAACATCAGCACCTCGCGGCGGCTGAATGCCACCACGGCGTCACCCTTTTTGAGCGCCGGGATCGGCACCGGGCCGGGCAGCGGCTGCACGTGCTGCTTGCGCTCAAACTCGCGCACCACCACGGTCTCGCCACACAAGCCCAGCAGGTTCTCGATCGCCGGCACGGCGTAGGCCGAGCAGATGATCAGCAGCTCGCGCGCCGGCACGCCGACGATGGCTTGGGTCCAGGCCCAGCCGCGCGAGTGGTCAAAAATCATCTGCGCTTCGTCGATCACGGCCACGTCCACCACCGTGCGCGTGCCCACCATCTCGATGGTGCTCGACACCACGCGCGAGCCATCGGCCGGCACGTTTTCTTCGCCGGTCAACAGTGAGCAGGGCACGCCGCGCGCCACCAGGCGGTCGCGGCCTTCGAGCGCCAGCAAACGCAACGGGGCGAGGTAGGCGCCGTCGATGGCGCCAGCGAGTTTTTCAAACGCGGCGTGCGTCTTGCCGCTGTTGGGCGGCCCCACAAACAGCGTCACCTTGCGCTGCAGCTGGCGCGCCAGCGGGAAGGAATCGGGGTAGCCCTGGAAGGCCAGTTCGTGCGTCAAGCCGGCCAGCATCTGCTGCTCGTTGACCTGGTGCTCCCAGCGGTCTTGGGCGCGGGTGCAGGCGGCCTTCAACTCGGCCAGCGGCTGCGGGCGCGCGCACTCGGCCTGCAGGCGCGGCAGCAGGGAGTCGAGCGCCTTGGCGTCGCACATCTCGCTGCGCTCGGCCAGGGCGTCGAGGTGGGCCACCAGCTCGGCGCTGTGCGCCCAGTCGGGCGCCGGGCCCAGGGTGTCGAGCAACGCGCGCTTGTCGCCGTCGCGGTAGTAGGCCCACACCACATCGGCATCCACCGGCGTGCGGAAGGCCACGTTCAGGGTGCCGGGCTTCTTCCAGGGCTCAAAACCCAGCGTCAGCGGTTCGCGCACCAGGCGCTCCCACGCATCGCCAGCGCGGCCAATGCCGAGCGCATCGAGCGTGGCGCTGCGCTCGATCATCACCGAGCGCAGCTCGCGGCCGACGCCGATGCTGTCGAGGTGCTGCAGCGCGGCGTCGATCAGGCCGGGCGAGATCCAGCGGCTCGGCCGTTGGTTGGGCACCGCCTTTTGCAGCAGGATCAGGCCAAGTTGGTCGAGCACCATCTCCAGCTCAGGCGTGTCCTCGGGCACATAGTCGCTGGGCTTGACCACCTGCGGCAGGTTGAACGCCCCTTGGCGCACGCGCTCCAGCATCTCGGGCGAAATGTGGGCCGGCACACGCTTGGCGTGGCGGCCGTTGGGCAGCTTGAAGGCGGTGGGGGCGGCAGGCGCAGCGGCGGTGGCTTGGGCAGTGGCTGTGGCGAGCTTGGCGGCAGCGGCCGGCGAGGAAGAAGAATCGGTCATGCGGTACAGGTGAGCCCGGTGCGGGCTGTGCGGGCACGGGGCCCGGGCCAGGCGCGCCGGGGCACTGTGGGGGCAGTGCACGCGCGTGGCGGAAAAAGATCTGGCAAGCCCCGATTGTGCCTGTTGCCCTGCGTCAGCGATCTCCCGAACAGGCTCGCTTTATTCTTGGCGCCAAGTTTGCTTGTGCGTTTCCAACCTTCTCACCCCCTTCACAGGAGCCCGACCCATGTTCAACCTTCCCCGTCTGCGCCGCCGTGCTGCCATCGCGCTGGCCGTTTTGTTCCTGAGCGGCGCCGCGCTGGCCCAGAGCGGCAAGCCGATCAAGCTGCTGGTGGGTTTTCCGGCCGGTGGCGGCACCGACGCCATCGCCCGCATCCTGGCCGAGCACCTCAAAGATGAGCTGGGCGTGCCGGTGATCGTGGAGAACAAGCCCGGTGCCGGTGGCCAGTTGGCCGCACAGGCACTCAAGGCCGCGGCGCCCGATGGCAACACGCTGTTCCTGAGCCACGACCACAGCATTTCCATCCTGCCGCAGGTGGTCAAAACGCCGGGCTTCGATCCGGCGCGCGACTTTGTGCCGGTGGCCGGTTTTGCCACCTTCGTCAACGCCCTGGCCGTGTCGGCCGGCACGCCCGCCAAGACGGTGGCCGAGTACGTGGCCTGGGTGAAAAACGCGGGTGGTGGCAAAGGCGCAGTGGGCGTGCCCGCGCCGGCCTCGGTGCCCGAATTTTTGGTGGGCGTGATCGGCGACACCTACAAGCTCGACCTGATCGCCGCGCCCTACCGCGGCAGCGCGCCCATGATGGCCGACATGCTGGGCAACCAGATCGCGGCCGGTGTGGGCTCCATCCCCGATTTCATCGAGAACCACAAGACAGGCAAGATCCGCGTCATCGCCGTGCTCGGCGCCGCGCGCCAGGCCGTGATGCCCGAGGTGCCCACCTTCAGCGAGCTGGGGTTGAAGGGCTTTGAGGACGTGCCGTACTACGGCCTGTTCGCCCCCACCGGCACGCCCAAAGCCACGCTCGACGCCACCTCGGCCGCGCTGGCCAAGGTGCTGCAGATCGCCAGCGTGCGCGAGCGCCTCACCGCCATGGGCCTGGCCGTGGCCCACACCAGCGGCGAGCAGCTCGGCCAGCGCGAACGCGCCTACACGGCCACCTGGGCCCGCATCATCAAGGCGCGGGGGTTTGTGGCGCAGTGAGGGGCGGTGTGGCCGGGGCATCGCATGAGCGGGCCGGCGCGGTGGTGGCGGTGGGCTTGGCCGACCCCGCGGCCGCCGCGCATGTGGCCGGCACGGCTTGTTGCTCCAGCGCATCCGCCTCGGCGGTTTCATCAGCCGAGAGCGCGCCATACGGCCGACCCGGCGGCCAGCCATAGCCCCAGCGGTAGGTCGTGTTGAGTTCTGGCCGGCCACCTGCGCGCACGCCCAGGAACATCAGCTGGGCCAGGGCCGGGTTGCCGCTGGCCTGCCGCACACAAGCGCGCAGTGCCTCGTCGGCCTGCAGGCGCTGATCGGCGGTACCGCCGCGCCAGTAAGCGTGGTCGTGGGCCACGCAGCAGTGGCGCCAATCGGCGTGGCCGATCAGCGCCCGGTCGGGGAAGCTGCTGCAGCCGTCGCTGCGGAAGGGCTGCAGGCCGGTGCGGGTGGTCGGCGCGGGCGCGGGTGCCGGCGTGGTGGCGCAGCCGCTGAACAAGGCGAGCGCGAGCAGCGCAGGCGCGAGGTGGGCGAGACGATCGCAAGCAGGACGGGCAGGGTGATTGGGCATGGTCGCAGTGTCGCGCTTGTGGCGCCGCAGGCTGATGATGCCCGCTCTCAACTGCTGCCGCGCAGCACCAGCTCGTAACCCAGGTCGATGCACGGGGGGGCCACCGCCTCGCCGCGCATCAATTGCAGCAACATGCCCGCCGCAGCGCGGCCAATCTCGGCACGCGGGGTGCGCACGGTGGTGATCGGTGGCAGGGTCTGGTCGCTGCCGGTGAGGTCGTTGAAACCCGCCAGCGCCACGCGCTCGGGCACAGCCACGCCCAGGCGCAGCGCGGCCAGGGTGGCGCCCTGCGCCAAGTCGTCGTTGCAAAAGAAGATGGCATCCACTGGCGGTTGCTGGCCGATGATCTGCTCGAACATGCGCCCGCCCAAGGCCAGCGACGACGGCGCCGGGTTCAGCCACTCCAGCGTCGGGTCGTACAGGCCCGCTGCTTGCATCGCCTCGCGCCAGCCATTGAGTCGCTGCAGCGTGCGCGGGTCGAGCTGGGCGCCGGCAAAGGCGATGCGGCGGCGGCCGCGGGCGAGCAGGTGGCGCGTCATGTCGGCGCCCGCGTCGCGCTGCGAGAAGCCCACGCAGTGCACGCCGTTGTCGCGGTCGCTTTCCATCAGGTGCACGCAGGGCACGCCGCTGTTCGCAATCAAGGCGCGCGTGGCGGCGCTGCGGTCGAGGCCGGTCACCAACAGGCCGGCGGGGCGGTGCTGCAGCTGCTCGCGCAGCAGTTGTTCTTCTTCGCCTTCGTCGTAGTGGGTGATGCCGATCAGCGTTTGGTAGCCGGCCGGGCGCAGCGTGCGCTGCACGGCTTCGAGCAAATCCACAAACAGCGCGTTCGACAGCAGCGGGATCAGCACCGCCACGTGCGTGCTGTGGCGCGAGGCCAGCGCGCGGGCGGCCGGGTCGGGCACATAGCCGAGGGTGGTCGCGGCGGCCTGCACGCGCGCCACCAGCTCGGCGTCCACCGCGCGCTCGCCGCGCAGCGCGCGCGAGACGGTGATGGGGCTGACGCCCGCGGCATGGGCCACGTCATTGAGCGTGACGCGGCCGGTGGCACGGCGGCGGGGCGGGGAGGTGCTCATGTTCAGGGTAAATCCGGATCGGCTGCGGAAGGCGACGTCATTAGGATAGCGCTATCCAAAGGTGCGTGGCACCTGGGTATTCTCCCGGCAAATGCAGCACGCTGCCGAGGCAATCAGCCCAGCCAACCCGCACCTCCTTTTTAATTCTGTTTGGACAGCGCTATCCCAAAGGGTGCGCCATCTGCCGGAACGGCCTGTGCAAGGAGCGTGAGCTGCAATGACAACTTCGATCGTGATCATGGGCGTGGCCGGCTGTGGCAAGTCCAGCCTGGGGGCCGCGCTGGCCACCGCGCTGGGCGCCCGGCTGGTGGAGGGCGATGACCACCACAGCCCGGCCAACCGCGCCAAGATGGCCGAGGGCGTGCCGCTGACCGACGCCGACCGCGCCGGTTGGCTGGCCGCTCTGGCCGACGTGCTGCAGGCGCAGCAGGGGGCGAGCCAGGTGCTGGTGATGAGCTGCTCGGCCCTCAAGCACGCCTACCGCGAGCGCCTGCGCGCCGCGGCACCCGGCCTGCGATTTGCCTTTTTGGCACTCGACCGCGACGCCGCACTGGCACGGGTGTCGGCGCGCGCTGCCACCCACTTCTTCAGCAGCACGCTGGTCGACAGCCAGTTCGCCACGCTCGAATCGCCCGGCGGCGAGCCGGGTGTGTTGACGCTGGACGCGCTGCTGCCCCTGGACACGCTGACCGCGCAGGTGCGCGATTGGTTGCAGACGAACGAGGTGCGAGCATGAGCGAGCCCAACAACAAGAACTTGCCGCGCGCCCAGCGCGTGGCCCAAACCGCGATGGCCGCCTGCCTGGCCGTGATGGCGGTGGCCGTGTTTGTCAACGTGGTGCTGCGCTACGGCTTTGGCAGCGGCATCGCGGCCAGCGAGGAGCTGTCGCGGCTGCTGTTCGTGTGGATGGTGTTCATTGGCGCGGCCGCCTCTTACCCGGTGGGCGAGCACATGGCCTTCACCAGCCTGGTGGGCCAACTCAAGGGCGGTGCGCTGGTGGCCGCCACCGTGCTGATCCGCTTGCTGGTGCTGCTGGCGTGTGTGCTGCTGGGCTGGGGCGCGTGGCAGCAGGTGGTCGTGGGGCTGGACAGCCACTCGGTGGTGTTGGGCTACCCCACGGCGCTGCTGCCGCTGCCGGCTTTGTTGTGCGCCATCGCCATCGGCGTGATGGCCTTGATCGAACTGCTGCGGCGCACGCCGCTGGACCTCGGCCACGCGGCCGATGTGGAGTGAACACACCATGAGCATGGAAGCGCAAGCCTTCACGATTTTCTGCGTCGGCATGTTGGTGCTGATGGGCATCGGCATGAACATGGCCCTGGCCCTGGTGCTCACCGGCGCCGGCATGGCCTGGGTGCTCGGTTTTTGGGACACCCAGCTGCTGGCGCAAAACCTGGTCGCCGGGGTCGACAGCTTCCCGCTGTTGGCCGTGCCCTTCTTCATCCTGGCCGGTGAGCTGATGAACTCGGGCGGCATCAGCCGCCGCATCATCGACATGGCCCAAGCCTGGGTCGGCCACATCCGCGGCGGCCTGGGCTATGTGGCCATCGGTGCGGCGGTGTTGATGGCCAGCATGAGCGGCTCGGCCCTGGCCGATACCGCAGCGCTCGCCACCATCTTGCTGCCCATGATGCGCGACCGGGGTTACCCCATGCGCACCTCGGCCGGCCTGATCGCCTCAGGCGGCATCATCGCGCCCATCATCCCGCCATCGATGCCGTTCGTGATCTACGGCGTCACCACCAACACCTCGATCTCTGCGCTGTTCGTGTCGGGCATCGTGCCGGGGCTGATGATGGGTGCGGGCCTGATCGTGGCCTGGAAGTGGGTGCTGCGCCGCATCGAGCTGCCCGAGGGCCAGCCGCTGCCGCTGGCCACCAAGCTGCGCGCCACCGCGCACGCCTTTTGGGCACTGCTGATGCCGCTGATCATCATCGGCGGCATGAAGAGCGGCGTGTTCACCCCCACCGAAGCCGCTGTGGTGGCGGCGTTTTACGCCCTCGCCGTGGCCATGCTGATCCACCGCGAAATGCAGTGGGCCGAGCTGCACGGCGTGCTGGTGCGCGCGGCCAAGACCACCGCCATCGTGATGTTCCTGTGTGCCGGTGCGCAAGTGGCCAGCTACATGATCACGCTGGCCGACCTGCCCAGCGTGCTGGCCGGCTGGCTCGGCCCGCTGATCGATCAGCCGCGTTTGCTGATGGCCGTGATGATGATCGTGCTGGTGTTGATTGGCACCGCGCTCGACCTGACGCCCACCATCTTGATCTTTGCCCCGGTGATGCTCCCCATCGCCGTCAAGGCCGGCATCGACCCGGTGTACTTCGGCCTGATGTTCGTGCTCAACGGCGCCATCGGTTTGATCACCCCGCCCGTGGGCACGGTGCTCAATGTGGTGGCCGGTGTAGGGCGCTTGCCGATGACCGAAGTGATCCGCGGCGTCAACCCTTTCCTGTTCACCTACACGCTGATCCTGACCCTGTTTGTGATCTTCCCGCAGTTGGTCACCGCGCCGGTCGTGTGGCTGCGCTGATCGCCCTTTCTCATCAATCTCTCACACCACTTACCCCCCTCGAACTGAACTGGAGACAACCATGAACATGCTTCGTCGCACCCTGATCGCCCTGGCCGCCACGGCCACGCTCGCCGCCCCCTTTGCCGCGTCGGCCCAAGACATCAAACCGCGCCTGATCCGCTTTGGCTACGGCCTCAACGAGCAAAGCAACCAAGGCCGCGCGGTCAAGTTCTTTGCCGAGCAGGTCGAAAAAGCCTCGGGCGGCAAGATGAAGGTGCGCGCCATCGGCGCCGCCGCCTTGGGCCCCGACACGCAAATGCAGCAAGCGCTGATTGGTGGCGCCCAAGAAATGATGGTCGGCTCCACCGCCACGCTGGTGGGCATCAGCAAAGAAATGGCGCTGTGGGACACGCCCTTTTTGTTCAACAACGCCAAAGAAGCCGACGCCGTGCTCGACGGCCCGATCGGCCAAAAGGTGATGGCCAAGCTGCAAGACAAAGGCATGGTCGGCCTGACCTACTGGGAAAACGGCTTCCGCAATCTCACCAACTCCAAGCGCCCGGTCACCAAGCTCGAAGACCTGGACGGCGTGAAGCTGCGCGTGATGCAGAACAACGTGTTCCTCGACAGCTTCAAGACACTGGGTGCCAACGCCGTGCCGATGCCGTTCTCGGAGCTGTTCAGCGCGCTCGAAACCAAGACGGTCGATGGCCAAGAGAACCCGTTCAACACCATCTTGTCGAGCAAGTTTTTTGAGGTGCAGAAGTACCTGAGCATCACCAACCACGTCTACAGCCCGTGGATCATCACGGTCAGCAAGAAGTGGTGGGACGGCCTGAGCAAGGACGAGCAAAAGATCCTGCAAGACGCCGCCAACGCCAGCCGCCCCTTCGAGCGCAAAGACACGCGCGATGAAGCCGGCAAGGCCCTGGCCGACCTGAAGGCCAAGGGCATGCAGATCAATGAGCTGAGCCCCACCGAGTCAGCCCGCATGCGCGACAAGCTCACCCGCGTCAACGCCAGCATCGCCGCCAATGTGGGCATGGAGCTGTGGAACGAGACCCGTGCTGAGCTGGGCAAGCTGCGTGGCGGGAAGTAAGCCCGTGCCGAGATGATGGGGGCCTGCCGCGCGCAGGCCCTTTTCCATTGCACGGCCGGCAAAGCGCAGCGGTGCTGGGGAACGGCTGTTGGTGGCCGGGACGTGCTGCTCATGCCGAGGTTGGTGCGAGGCGCGCTGTGCCGCATCCGCTTTGCTCCGTGTCCCCCGCCGGCCTGCGGCCGTCTCCTCCTTTACCTGCGCAAAGCGAATGCGGCACAGCGCGCCCCGGAACCGGTGGTGGCATGCCACGACGACGCATGCCGAGGTGGTGGTGGGGGCGGTGATGGGCCGGGCCGATGTGCGCAGGTAGAGGGGGAATGGACCGACCGAAGGGAGGGCCAGGAGGACACGGAGCACATCGGCCCGGCCCATCGCCGCCCTCGCGCCGATCGTCGAACGGAAAGCCTTCGAACGGGACGCGGTCTCAAGCGCAGCGCCCCCAGCGCCAGCCCCACTCAAACGATCAGGAGGAAGCCGCCTCCAGCGCCTGCCCGAAGTCAGTAATCAAATCGGCCGTTTCTTCCAAGCCCACCGACACACGGATCAACCCATCGGCGATGCCCATGCGGGCGCGCGCTTCAGCGCCGGCTTCCCAAAAAATCGTGGGCGCCACCGGGATCACCAGCGTGCGCGTGTCGCCCAGGCCGGTGGCCTTGATGACCAACTGCAGGCGGTTCAACACCGGCACCAGGCGGCTCGGGTCGCGCAGCTCAAAAGCCATCAACCACGAGCCGGCTTTGAACAGCTTTTGGGCCCGCGCATGCTGCGGGTGGCTGGGCAGGCTGGGGTAGTGCACCTTGGCCACGGCCGGGTGGGCGGCCAAAAATTCGGCCAGGGCCAGCGCGCTGGCGCTGCTGTACTGCACGCGCAGCGCCAGGGTCTCGGCGCCGGTGGCGATGGCGTGGGCTTGCTCAGACGACAAGCTGCCGCCCATGTCGCGCAGGCCCTTTTTGCGGATCTGCGTCAGGCCCCACTGGCGGGCGTCGGCGCCTTTGTAAGCGTCGTAAATATTGGTGCAGGTGGTCCAGTTGAACAGGCCGGTGTCGGTCACCGCGCCGCCCAGCGCGCCGCCGTGGCCGCTGATCGACTTGGTGAGCGAGTTGATCACCAGCGAGGCGCCCACCGCCTTGGGGCGGAAGAGGGCCGGCGAGGTGATGGTGTTGTCGACCACAAAAATCAAGCCACGCTCTCGGCACAGCGCGCCGATGCCTTCGAGATCAGGGATCTGCGTGCCCGGGTTGGCAATGGTTTCGACAAACACCATGCGCGTATGGGGCTGCAGCGCGGCGGCCACGGCGTCTGCCGAGGTGGCGTCCACGCGGCTCACGGCAATGCCGAAGTTGCCCAGCGTGCCGAGCAGGCTGTTGGTGTTGCCAAACACGTACTGACTGCTGACGATGTGATCGCCCTGGCGCAGCAGCGTCAGGAAGATGGCGGTGATGGCGGCCATGCCGGTGCCAAAGCACACGGTGCCCACGCCGTCTTCCATGCGCGTGATTTTGGCTTCGAGGGCGGCGGTGGTGGGCGTGCCCTGGCGGGCGTAGTTGTAGCCGCCCTTGACCGTGCCTTGGAACACGCCGATCAGCTCTTCAACGTGGTCAAAGCCGAACTGCACCGAGCTGTGGATGGGCTTGCGCACGCCGCCGTGGGCCACGCCAAACTGCACGTCGCCGTGCACAACGTCGGTGGTGAATCCGGTGGGGAAGGTGGGTCGGGTCATGGTGGGGAGGGGCGAAGACGCGGTAACAGATTGCCCGATTGTAGAAACCCAGCCACAGCGCATCCGGTACGCTTCGCCCCATGACCGAGATTTCTTCGCCGCTGCCGGTGGACGACGCCCACGCAGCCGCCCCCGCCACCCCCGCCACACCATTGCACGTGCTGAGCCTCATCCCGCCGATGACGCAGCTCAACACCCCATACCCCAGCACCGCCTACCTCACCGGATTTTTGCGCTCGCGAGGCGTGAGCGCGGTGCAAGAAGACCTGGCGCTGGCGCTGGTGCTGCAACTGTTGAGCGTGGACGGCCTGGCCCAAGTGCGCACCGCCGCACTCGCCCAGCCCGAGAAAAAGCGCAGCCGCCAGGTGCAGCAGTTCTTGGCCGAGTACCCGCGCTACAGCGCCACCATCAACGCGGTGATCCGCTTTTTGCAGGGCCGCGACGCCACGCTGGCGCACCGCATCAACACCCGCGCCTTCTTGCCCGAGGGCGCGCGTTTTGCCTCGCTCGACGCTTATGTGGACGACGACGGCGGCGACCCGCTGGCCTGGGCCTTTGGTGCGCTCGGCCTGCAAGACCGCGCCCGCCACCTCGCCACGCTGTACCTCAATGACCTGGCCGATGTGCTGCGCGACGCGATTGACCCGCGCTTTGAGTTTGTGCGTTACGCCGAGTCGCTGTCCACCAGCCAGCCCAGTTTCGAGCCGCTGGCGCAGGCCCTGGCCGCGCCGCTCAATCTGGTGGACGAGACGCTGCGCACGCTCACGCTGGCCGCGCTGCAGCGCCACGCGCCCACGGTGGTGCTGCTCTCGGTGCCGTTTCCGGGGGCGGTGTATGCGGCGTTTCGCATTGCCCAGTTCATCAAGGCGCACAACCCGGCCACCGTCACGGTGCTCGGCGGTGGCTTTGTGAACACCGAGCTGCGTGAGCTGAGCGAGCCGCGCGTGTTTGATCACATCGATTTTGTGACGCTCGACGCTGGCGAGCGCCCGCTGCTGGCGCTGCTCGACCATGTGCAGGGCAAGCGCTCGCGCCAGCGCCTGGTGCGCACCTTCGTGCGCGACGCGGCCAGCGGGCAAGTGAAGTACATGCACATGGCCGAGCCCGATGTGCCCTTTGAGCAGGTGGGCACACCCACCTGGGACGGCCTGCCGCTGGACCGCTACTTGTCGCTGCTCGACATGCTCAACCCCATGAACCGGCTGTGGAGCGATGGGCGCTGGAACAAGCTCACCGTGGCCCACGGCTGCTACTGGAAGAAGTGCAGCTTCTGCGACGTCAGCCTCGACTACATCTCGCGCTACGAGGGCGCCTCGGCGGCCGTGCTGTGCGACCGCATCGAGGCCATCGTCAAGGAGACCGGCCAGACCGGCTTCCATTTTGTGGATGAAGCCGCGCCGCCCAAGGCCCTGAAAGCGCTGGCCCAAGAGCTGATCGCCCGCAACTTGAACATCAGCTGGTGGGGCAACATCCGGTTTGAGAAGACCTTCACGCCCGACCTGTGCCAGCTGCTGGCCGACAGCGGCTGCATCGCCATCTCGGGCGGGCTGGAAGTGGCCTCCGACCGGCTGCTCACGCTGATGAAAAAAGGCGTGTCGGTGGAGCAAGTGGCCCGTGTCACCAAGGGCTTTGCCGATGCCGGCATCTTGGTGCACGCCTACTTGATGTACGGTTTTCCCACCCAAACCGTGCAAGACACGGTGGACGCGATTGAGTACGTGCGCCAGCTGTTCGAGGCCGGCTGCATCCACAGCGGTTTCTTCCACCGCTTTGCTTGCACCGTGCACTCGCCCGTGGGCAAGCACCCCGAGGAGTACGGCATCACGCTTCGGCCCCTGCCGCCAGTGACGTTTGCGCAAAACGATGTCGGCTTCATCGACCCCACCGGCACCGACCACGACGCGCTCGGCGTGGGCTTGAAGAAGGCCATCTACAACTACATGCACGGCATCGCGCTTGATGAAGACGTGCGTGCCTGGTTCAGCCACTTGCCGGGCAAGGTGCCCAAGCCCAGCGTGGGCCGGCAGCGCATTGCCAAGGCGCTGGGCTGAGTGGCGCCGGCCTCCGTTTCAACGCCCGACCCGCCCGAGCCCATGCCCAACTCCTCTTGGCGTTCCTCGTCCTTTTGGCGTCCCGCCCGCTTGGAACGGGGCGAGATGCTGCCCCTGCCCCGCGGTGGGCGGCGTGAAGTGTTGATTGACGTGGCGAGCTACACCGCCTTTGCCGTGCTGGCCTCGATGACCTTGGCCTGGCTGCTCTTGGTGGTGTGGCTGGGCCTGCCGGCCAATGCCTTTGTGTTCGGCCCAGCTGCGGGCATCCCGGCGCTGCTGGCGCCGCCCACGATGTGGCGGGTGTTCCGGCTCAAGCATGCGCTCAACCACGCACGGGGCGAACTGCGCCGCATGGCCGACACCGATGCCCTGACCCAACTCCACAACCGCCGCCGCTTTGTGGGTGAGTTCAACGCCGACCTGGCACGCGCCGCCAGCCCGGGGGCGCCGCAGTGTTTGATGATCTTTGACCTCGATGATTTCAAGCGCATCAACGACACCCTCGGCCACCCCGTGGGCGACGCCGTGCTGCAAGCCGTGGCGGCGCTGCTGCGCGAGCGCCAGCGCCCGGGCGACCCGGTGGCGCGCTGGGGCGGCGAAGAATTCATCATCGGCCTCAACGATTGCCCGCTGCCGGTGGCGCGCGCCCACGCCGAGCAGCTGTGTGCGGCGCTGAGCCGACTGCCGCTGCCCTTCGGGCCCCACGACACCGCGCTGCGCACCAGTGGCAGTTTTGGCGTGGCGGCATGGGGCGGGGAGGGCGACACGCTTGATGCGCTGATCAAGCGCGCCGACGACGCGATGTACGCCGCCAAGAAGAACGGCCGCAACCAGGTGGTGGTGGCTGCTGCCGCTGCTGCTGCTGCTGCCGCCGCCGCCGCCTCGCCGGGCGGGCAGTGATCAGACACTGACGATCTGCTGGCTGCCTGTGTCGCCGCCAGGTCGAGGGGCGGGGCGCTCGCTGCACTTTGCCGTCGCCCCGCGCTGCGCACGGCCCTTGGCATGAGGGGGCAGCGCGGCCGTTGTTGGTCTGGATGGCTCAGAGGGGCCCGGCGCGCAGCGGGTGTCTTGTCGCGAAGGGTTTTCACACTTGCCGGTGTGGCCCGCTGACTGGCGTGGGGCGGCCACGCGTCTGCGGACAGCACACCCATCGCCACGCCCTTCACGGAAGCCAACCCATCATGTTCATCAAGACCCTCGCCGCTGTGGCGGCCACGCTGGCCCTGGCCGGTGCCGCCCAGGCCAACACCATCGTGCAGTGGAACTTCAACTCCACCACACCCGACGCCAACCCCGCCACCGGCACCCTCACGCCCGTTGCGGGCGCCGGCACGGCCAGTGCCCTGGGCACCACCGCCAGCTACGCCAGCGGCACGGCCAACGGCGGCTCCAGCGACACCAGCACGGCCGACAACTCCGGCTGGGGCCTGACCAGCTTCGCCGCCCAAGCCGCCGGCAACAAGACGCGCGGTGCGCAGTTCCTGTTCAGCACCGTGGGCCTGCAAGACATCGTCTTCACCTACGACCTGCGCCACAGCAACACCTCGGCCGCCAACGAGGTGGTGCAGTACACGCTCGACGGCAGCACCTTCATCGACATCGCCACCTTCACCGCCACCGCGGGCGACACCTGGTTCAAGGCCCGCTCGGTCGACTTGTCGGCCATCAGCGCCGCCGACAACAACGCCAACTTCGGCGTGCGCGTGGTGGCCGGCTTCGGCAGTGGCGGCAATTACGTGGCGTCGTCGCCCACGGGCACGTACGGCGCCGCCGGCACGTGGCGTTTCGACCAAGTCACGGCCACCGGCACCACCGTGCCCGTGCCAGAACCCGAAACCTATGCACTGATGCTGGCCGGTCTGGGCGTGTTGGGTCTGGTGCGTCGCGCCAAGCGCTGAGGCGCGTGAGGGTGGCGTGGCCCGCCTGCTTGGCGGGTGGCGCTGCCCGCCCAAAGGCTTTTCGTTCGACGATCGGTGCGAGGCCGGCGATGGGCCGGGCCGATTTGCTGCGTGTCCCCCGCCGGCCTGCGGCCGGCTCCTCCTCTACCTCCGCAAATCGCCCCGGCCCATCACCGCCCCCAACAGCACTGCGCCATGCGTCGACGGGGCGCGCCACCACCGGTTCGGGGGAGCGATGTGCCGCATCCGCTTTGCGCAGGTAAAGGGGGAGCTGGCCGAAGGCCGGCGGAGGACACGGAGCAAAGCGGATGCGGCACAGCGCTTCCCGAGCACCTGCCTCGGCCTGCGGTTCGTTTCAGTGCCGAGATCCGACCTTCTCGGCCGTGGTGGACTGCCACCTTTGAACGCGAACCCATGTGAGACCGGTGATGGGGGCGCTTCTCGCGCGCCGCAATTCGGCCGCTCAGGCCGCCAGCGCGTCGGTGGCCAGCCAGGTTCGGGTGTTCGACACCTCGAAGCCCGCCATCGCCGGTTGCCATTCGCAGGGTTGCACCACATGCCACTCGCGGCCCAGGCGCACGGCACCTTGGGCATCAAGCAGCACCACCATCGAGCCCTCGATCAGCGGGGCCGTGAGGCGCGCAAAACCCTGGCTGCGGATCAGGCGCGCGGCCTGCACCGGGCTCAAGCCCTGCAGCATGTCGCGCAGCAGGTCGGCCAGCACGGCGGTGTCGCTGTGTGGGGTGTCGGTGCCGGGGGCGGCCAGGTGGTCGATGCAGCCGTTGTGCATCAGCAGCAGGTCGTGGCCGTCGTCGGGGTGGGTGTGCACCACATGGGGGTGTGCCATCGCGTGGTTGATGGCGCCGTGCGTGGCGCGGCGCAGGTGCAGGTAGGCCTCGGTGCCTTGGGGCAGGGCGCGGGCGTGCGCCTGCAGGTCGTCAAAGCCCATGCCCTTGGCCCACACCGGGCGTCCGCTTTGCAAAAAGAAGCTGCCCCAGCCGTCGTGGTTGTGGCGCCAGGCGTTTTCGATGAACGCGGGGCAGAGGGCGCGGCCGGCGGGTTTCTTGATGATCAGGCACATGGCGGGTGCAGACAGTGGTGGCGCTGAGGAGACCGAAGCAACTTCGGTTCCAGGGTTGTCACACCATTGTCATCGGCGGTTTGGGCGCCAGATTGACCTCGCGCAGCCCGCTGCGCACGCAAGTGCCCCAAAAAGGCCAAAATCCACACGTCACACGCCGGACCGCGCAATGCGTTCCAATGGCGGCCGACACAGACAGCGCCACCCATGGCGCACTCTCTTGGAGACGGGCTTGAGCTCACTGAATCACCGACTGCAGGCGCTGGCGCCCGAGCGCTTGGCCGGCATGCGGCGCGGCATTGAAAAAGAAAGTCTGCGCAGCCGCGCGGACGGCGCCTTGGCGCGCTCGCCGCACCCCACAGCCCTGGGTGCGGCGCTCACGCACCCGCACATCACCACCGATTTCAGCGAGTCGCAGATCGAGATCGTCACCGGCGTGCACGCGCGCGCCGAGCAGGCGATGGCCGAGCTCACCGATTGGCACCAAGCCGTGTACCGCGGCATTGGCGACGACCGCCTGTGGGTGTCGAGCATGCCCTGCTACCTGCCGCCCGACGCCGAGATTCCGATCGGTCAGTACGGCAAATCGAACGTCGGCCGCGCCAAGTCGGTGTATCGCATGGGGCTGTCGCACCGCTACGGCCGGCGCATGCAGACCATCTCGGGCATCCACTACAACTGGTCGCTGCCGGGGCTGAGCAACGACGACTACTTTGCGCTGATCCGCAACTTCCGCCGCCACTCGTTTTTGCTGTTGCTGCTGTTTGGGGCCTCGCCCGCGGTGTGCGAGTGTTTTGTGGCCGGCCAGCCGCACGAGCTGCAGCCGCTGGGCGCCAAAACGCTGCACGCGCCGCACGGCACCTCGCTGCGCATGGGCCGCCTGGGTTACCAGAGTGACGCGCAGGCCTCGCTGGCGGTGAGCTACAACGGCCTCGACGGTTATGGCGCTTCGCTCGAAGACGCGCTCACCCGCGCCTGGCCGGCCTACGAGGGCATTGGCATTCAGGGCCCGGACGGCGACTACCGCCAGCTCAACACCCACCTGTTGCAGATCGAGAACGAGTTCTACGGCACCATCCGCCCCAAGCGCACCATCCGCAGCGGCGAGCGCCCGCTGCACGCGCTGCGTGAGCGCGGCGTGGAGTATGTGGAAGTGCGCTGCATGGACCTCGACCCCTTCGAGGCCGTGGGCATCAACGCTTCCACGGCGCGTTTCATTGATGTGTTTTTGCTGCACTGCCTGCTCAGCGACAGCCCGCCCGACAGCCCTGCTGAAATCGCCGCACTGGCGCGCAACCAGCACCGCACCGCTGCGCGTGGCCGCGAGCCCGGTCTGATGCTGGAGCGCGATGGCGCCGAGGTGCCGCTGATGGCCTGGGCGGCCGAGTTGCTGGAGCGCTGCGCCCCGGTGGCCCGCCGCCTGGACGAAGCGGCCGGTGGCGACGCGCATCAGCAGGCCCTGGCCGCCGCGCAAGCCGTGTTGGCCCAACCCAGCCAGCTGCCTTCGGCGCGCGTGCTGCAGGCCATGCAGGCCGAGCACGCGGGTGAGTTCGGCCCCTTCATCCGCGCGCAATCCGAGCGCACGCGCGACGCGTTGCTGGCCTTGCCAGTGAGCCATGCCGAGCAGCAGCGTTGGGCCACGATGGCCGCCGACTCTCTGGCGCAGCAAGCGGCGATTGAGGCGGCCGAGACGCAGTCGTTCGAGGACTTCCGCCGCGACTACGTGTCGCCGCTGCGGCTGGGTTGATTTGACCTGAGCGGCTGCGGCAGCCCGAGCCGCCAGCGCGCTCAGACACCTTCGGGTTCTATGGCATCCAAGGTGCAGCAGGTGGCAGGGGCCGTTCTGGGCGCGTTGCCGCTCTGGGCCTGAGGTTCCTTTCCGTTTGAAGGCTCCCCGTTCGACATTCGGCGCGAGGGCGGCGATGGCCCGGGCCGATGTGCTCCGTGTCCTCCTGGTCCTCCCTTCGGTCGGCCCATTCCCCCTTGACCTGCGCACATCGGCCCGGCCCATCACCGCCCCTGCCCGCACCGCGGCTTGCGTCGTCGTCGCAGGCCCCCTCCGGTTCAGGGAGCGCTGTGTCGCATTCGCTTTGCGCAGGGGGAGCCGGCCGCAGGCCGGCGGAGGACACGGAGCAAAGTGAATGCGGCACAGCGCTCCCCGAGCACCCGGCCTCCGAATGCGGTTCGGCTCAGCAGCGAGAACCGCACCTCCCGGCCAGGGCGAATTTGCACTGTTGAACGACAGACGGTCTCAGCCACGAGGAAAAGCACGGCCGCTCCGAAGTTTCCTCATGCCCCCAGTGGGGGGCCTGACGCACAGCGGCAGCTTGGGGTGCGCGCTCAGAGCCTGAACACCGCCACCGCCTGTACCAGTTGCTGCGCTTGTTGGCGCAGGCTCTCGGCCGCGGCGGCGCTTTGTTCCACCAGCGCGGCGTTTTGCGCCGTGCCTTGGTCCATCTGCGTCACGGCCAGGCCCACTTGCTGCACGCCTGCGCTTTGTTCGGCGCTGGCGGTGCTGATCTCGCTCATGATGTGCGTCACGCGCTGGATCGAGGCCACCACCTCGGTCATGGTGGTGCCTGCTTCGTCCACCTGGCGGGTGCCGGCATCCACGCGCTCCACGCTGGCGGCAATCAGCGACTTGATCTCTCGTGCGGCCTCGGCCGAGCGCTGCGCCAAGATGCGCACCTCGCCCGCCACCACCGCAAAGCCACGGCCTTGTTCGCCGGCGCGGGCGGCCTCCACCGCCGCGTTGAGCGCCAAGATGTTGGTCTGGAAGGCGATGCCGTCGATCACGCCCGTGATGTCTGCGATTTTCTTGGAGCTGTGGTTGATGTCGCGCATGGTGTTGACCACCTGCGCCACGGCCGCACCGCCGCGCTGCGCCACGTCGCTGGCGCTGCGCGCCAAGGTGTCGGCCTGCTGGGCGTTTTGGGTGTTCTGGCTCACCGTGGCGCCGAGTTCGTCCATCGACGCCGCAGTCTGCTGCAGCGCGCTGGCTTGCAACTCCGTGCGTTGCGACAGGTCGTTGTTGCCCTGCGCGATCTCGGCGCTGGCGGTGGCCACGTGGTCGGAGCCCACGCGCACCGCGCTCACCACATCGGCCAGGCTGCGCTGCATGTGGGCCAGGTTGGCCATCAGGCTGTGGGTGTCGCCCGCCCGCACTTGGATGTTGCTGCTCAGATCGCCGCCTGCCACAGCGCGCGCCACGCGGGTGGCGTCGGCGGGTTCACCGCCGAGTTGGCCAATCAGGCTGCGTCCAATGGCCACGGCCAGGAAGGTGCCCAGCAGCAGGCTGAAGCCCACCAATGCACCCAGGCCCAGGCTGGCCTGACGATGCACACCGTCGGCATGCTTGGCCGTGGCTTGGCCTTGTTCGAACAGATAGGTGGTGAGCTTGTCGAGCGCAGCAATGGCGTCGTCGTGGCTCATCTTGCCGGCGCCTTCGCCAATGTCGCGGGCGTCATCCATCTTGCCCTGTTTGGCCAGGTCCACCACCTTGGTGTTGATGGCGAGGTAGGCGGCCCAGGTTTTGCTCAAGGCTGCGTCGAGGTCGTGCTCGCCAACTTCATGTGACAGCGCCTCGTAGGTGGCGAGTTGTTTGTCCACCGCGGCCTTGGAGGCCTTGAGCTTGTCTTCGTACTCGGCCAGGTAGCTGGCGTCGGCGGCATGCGCCGCCTTCACTTCGTACTCGCGCGTTTCCAGCATGGCGATGCGTGCGGTGGCCATGTGGCTGGCCGCCGGCATCCATTTCACTGCGAGGTCTTTGGACGATTGGCTCACCAGGCCGAGCGCCGCATAGGAGGCAGCGCCGAGCGTGGCGGTGAGGCCGAGCACGGTCACAAAGGCCAGCGTGAGCTGGGTGCGCACGCGCAGGCGAGCCCATCGGGCAGAGAGGGTGTGCAGTGGGGTCATGGTCAGCTGGCCTTCAATATCTCAAGGGCCGCGTGGGCCGGGCAGGGGACTTACTTTTTGAAGCCCACATAGGTCACACCAATGACCTGGCCGCTGCCGTCTTTGATGGGGTTGTAGCAGGCCGAAAACGGCGTGCCCAACACGTCGACATCGCCACAAAAGCTGTTGCCCTTGCTCACCGCTTCATAGGCCTTGGCCTTGGCCAGCGGGGTGCCCACGCCGCGTTTGCCTTCGGGCGTCAACACATTGGTGCTCACGCGCACAAAGTCGTCGCCGTCTTTGACAAACACGGTGGCGGTGGCGCCGCTGCTCTTTTTGATCTCGTCCACCACGTCGTAGTTGTTGTTGATCTTGCGGGCACCAAAGTAAATGGCGGGCACTGGCTTGTCGCCGGCTTTGTCGGTGCCGTCGAGCTTGGCTGCGCCAATTTTGGCGAGCCGCTCGTTGAGCGTGGCGATGGTGGCTTTGGGGTCGTCGGCGGCATGGGCGGCGCCGGCGAACAGGGCGGCAAAGGCGGCGGCGAGGGCAAGGCGTTTCATGGGGAGACTCCGAACAAGGTGGATTGAGCAGACGGGGGGCTGCGGCGATGCCACGGCGCGTGGGCGTGGCGTTCACTGTTACTTAACGGCACAACGCCGCCAAACTTGACGCCGGCTTGCGGCATGTCAATGGGGCTGGTGGGGGCAGGGGGCGTCGGCATGCGCGGGCGGCCCCAGGGGCAGGGCGCGCTGCTGCCGCGCTGGCCTGCGCTGATAATTTCAGCCCAACCTCGCTGCGCCCGAAACGCGTGGCCCCCACGGAGATGCTGTCCATGCCGATGTCCCATGCCGCCACCGCTGCGGCGCCCGCCTTGCGCGAGGTGCAGCCCCACGTTCAGTCTCAACTGCAGCCCCACGTGCAGCAATGCGTCGTGCCGGCCGCCTTTCTCGCCGCTGTGCAAGCGCGCTTGGGCGAGCGCTGCACCACGGCGCTGGCGCTGCGCGAGCAGCACGGCCGCGATGAGTCGTCGTTCAGCGTGCCGCCGCCCGCGGCGGTGGTGTTTGCCGAGAGCGCCGACGAGGTGGCCTTTGTGGTGGCGCTGGCCGCGCAGCACCGCGTGCCGGTGATCCCCTACGGCGCGGGCTCGTCGCTCGAAGGCCATTTGCTGGCCGTGCAGGGCGGGGTGAGCCTGGACGTGAGCCGCATGAACGCCATCGTCTCGCTCGACCCGGAGGACCTCACCGTCACCGTGCAGCCCGGCATCACGCGCAAGCAGCTCAACGAGGCCATCAAGCACACGGGTTTGTTCTTCCCCATCGATCCGGGTGCCGATGCCTCGATTGGCGGCATGAGCGCCACCCGCGCCTCGGGCACCAACGCCGTGCGCTACGGCACCATGCGCGAGAACGTGCTGGCCCTGCAGGTGGTGACGGCCAGCGGCGAGATCATCCGCACCGGCACGCGCGCCAAAAAATCAGCCGCCGGCTACGACCTGACGCGCCTGATGGTGGGCAGCGAAGGCACGCTGGGCGTGATCACCGAGGTCACGCTCAAGCTCTACCCGCTGCCCGAGGCGATCTCGGCCGCGGTGTGCTCGTTCCCGAGCATCGAGGCGGCCGTGCGCACCACCATCCAGCTGATCCAGGTGGGCGTGCCGATCGCGCGCGTGGAGCTGATCGACGCCAACACCGTGCGCATGGTGAATGCCCACAGCAAGCTGGGCCTGCGCGAGGAGCCGATGCTGCTGATGGAGTTTCACGGCTCGCCCGCGGGCGTGAAGGAGCAGTCCGAGCTGGTGCAAGAGATCGCCGCCGAGTTTGGCGCGCAGGCGTTTGACTGGGCCACCACACCCGAGGCACGCACCAAGCTCTGGACGGCGCGCCACAACGCCTATTTCGCCGCCATCCAATCGCGCCCGGGCTGCAAAGCCATTTCCACCGACACCTGCGTGCCGATCTCGCGCCTGGCCGATGCACTGCTCGACTCCGTCACCGAGGCCGATGCCTCGGGCCTGCCGTACTTTTTGGTGGGCCATGTGGGCGATGGCAACTTCCACTTCGGCTACCTCATCGATCCCGAGAGCACCGCCGAGCGCGCCACCGCTGAGGCACTGAACCACCAGTTGGTGGCGCGCGCCTTGCAGCTGGGTGGCACCTGCAGCGGCGAGCATGGCATCGGCTTGCACAAGATGGGCTTTTTGCTGGACGAGGCGGGTGCCGGCGCGGTGGCGATGATGCGTGCGGTGAAACAAGCGCTGGATCCGCTGAACATCTTGAATCCGGGCAAGATTTTTGCGCTCTGAGACGCTGTGAGCGGGCCTGACGCATTCAGCCGCCTCTGACACTTCTTCGCGCTCTGAGATGGATGTGCAAACCGCAGCCAGCGGGCAGGGCCGTTTGCGGTGCTTTTGCGAACCGCCTGCACAGGTAGGAGCACGGCGCGCTGAGCCGCATTCGCTTTGCTCCGTGTCCCCCGCCGGCCTGCGGCCGGCTCCTCCTTTACCTGCGCAAAGCGAATGCGGCTCAGCGCTCCGCCGAACCAGCGGTGGCATGCCCCCTGGACGCATGCCACGGTGTGTGTCGGGGC
>JBEAOO010000011.1:0-18431 GCA_041164825.1 Pseudomonadota bacterium
CTGGACGGCAGCGGCGGTGGCTTGAGTGCGGCCGAGGTGGTGGTGGCGCAGATTCGCGCGGCTGGCGGTGAGGCCTTGGCCAGCAGCGCCTCAGTGACCGATGCCGCCGCCGTGGAGGCGATGGTGGCTCAGGCGATGAGCCAGTGGGGGCGGGTGGATCTGCTGGTCAACAACGCCGGTATCTTGCGCGACAAGAGTTTTGCCAAGATGACGATCGACGACTTTCGCGCCGTGCTGGATGTGCACCTGATGGGCGCGGTGCACTGCTGCAAAGCGGTGTGGGAGATCATGCGGGCGCAACACTTTGGCCGCATCGTGATGACCACGTCATCCAGCGGCCTGTATGGCAACTTTGGCCAGGCCAACTACGGCGCGGCCAAGATGGCGCTGGTGGGTTTGATGCAGACACTGGCCATCGAGGGCGCCAAGCACAACATCCGCGTCAATGCGCTGGCGCCCACTGCCGCCACGCGCATGACCGAGGGCCTGCTGCCCGAGGCCATGCTGGCGCTGCTGGAGCCCGAGCGTGTGAGCGCAGGCCTGATGCATTTGCTGAGCGCCGACGCACCGACGCGGGCCATTTTGTGCGCCGGTGCCGGTGGCTTTGAGCGCGCGCACATCACGCTCACGCAAGGCGTGTTTGTGGGCGCGGCAGATGACGCGGCCGAGCAAGTGGCCGAGCGCTTTGAAGAGATTTCGGCTCACGATGGCGAAACGGTGCCGCAGTCCGGCAGCGCGCAGGGCGAGTGGGAAGTGCGCAAGGCGCTGGCAGCGCATGGGCGCGGGTGACGAGGTGACGGGCTGACCGCGGCCCCTAGACGGCGCCGCTGAAGCACGGCCTCAGCGTCACGCAGCGTGCCGGGCAGGCACGCGAGGGTTCAACCCAGCGCGCCCAACGCCTCCACCAAGTCGGCTGCGCGCAGCACGGTGTGCGTTTGCCGGTCGGCGGCCAGGCCGTGTTGGTAGGCGGCGGTGATGGCGGTGTTGAACGCGATGTCGAGCGCGATGTCGAACGGCTTGTTCTGCGACATGTCGGCCGTGTCGCTGCCTGCCGCCACCTGTGCCCACAAGCCGCCCAGCCAGCCGGCGAGCACATCGCCGGTGCCAGCGGTGGCCAGCGCGGCATTGCCGCTGCTGTTGATCCACGGCGTGCGGCCGGGCGCGGCGATCACCGTGCCCGACCCCTTGAGCAGCACCGTGCATTGCGTGCGGTCGGCCAGGGTTTGCGCAGCAAACAAGCGGTGGGCCTGAACCTGCGCGGCGCTGCAGGCCAGCCAGCGCGCTGCCTCCAGCGGGTGCGGCGTCAGCACGGTGGCTTGGCCGCGTGCGGCACGCGCTGCCAATTGCTGCGCGCCATCGGCTTGAGCGGCGAGGGCGTTGAGCGCATCGGCATCGAGCACGAGGCGTGAGGCGTGCAGGAGCACGGCCGGCAACAGGGGCGTCACCACCGTGCTGCCGCCGCAGCCGCACACCACCACGTCGCGCGTCCAGTGGGCGATTTGTTCATCGTCGGCGCCATGGCGCACCATCAGCTCGGGGCGGGTGTCGTCGAGCGCGGGTGCAGCGTCATCCAGCAAATGCACATGCACGCGGCCAGCGCCGGCCGTGAGCGCGGCGCGGCCCGCCAGCCAAGCCGCACCCACCATGCCGGGTGCGCCACCGAGCACGCGCACATCGCCGTGGCTGCCTTTGTTGCTGTTGTGGGCCCTGTGACGGCGCAAGCCACGGGCCGTGCCTGTGAGCTGCGCGGTGGCGGGGGTGGCGCTCAGCAGCGCGTCTTGCCCCAAGGTGTCCTGCCACACGCGGCCGGCCAGGTCACGCCCTTGGCCAGTGAACAAGCCCGGCTTGAGCGTGAGCAGGCTGAGCGTGTGCTGCGCGACCACGCAGGGCGTGCCCAGTGGCTGGCCGGTGTCAGCGTTCAGGCCCGAGGGCAGGTCGATGGCGAGCACGGTGATGTCCGTGCGCTGGTTGAGCGCGTGGATGGCCTCGGCCAAGCGGCCTTCAGGTGCGCGCAGGCCACCCAGGCCGAGCAGGGCGTCAATGACCAGGCTGCCAGCGGGCAGCGGCGGAAAGTTGCTGTGGAGCGGCACGCCGCCCGCTGTCGCCCGGGCATGCGCGTCGGCGGCGTCGGCTGGCAAGCGTGTGGCATCCCCCAGCCAAGTGACGCCCACACGGTGGCCGGCCCGATGCAGCGCCAGCGCCGCCCCCAGCCCGTCGCCGCCATTGTTGCCCGGGCCGGCCAGCACCCAAAAACAAGGTGCATGCGGCGCCAGCGCTTGCGCCAATCGGGCGACGGCCTGGCCGGCGGCGTGCATCAGCGCCTGAGGCGCCGAGGCCGCCAGCGCCTGCGCCTCGATCAGCCGGGATGCAGCCACGCCGTGCAGTGGCGTGGGGTGGGGAGCGGGCAGGGCGCGGATCATGGGCTGATTGTGGCGCTCAGCCCGCTGGCTGCGGTGGATTCGAGACCGGGCTCGCTTGTGGTCCGAAGGCTTTCCGTTCGACGATCGGCGCGAGGGCGGCGACGGACCGGGCCGATGTGCTCCGTGCCCTCCTGGCCCTCCCTGCGGTCGGTCCATTCCCCCCTTTACCTCCGCACATCGGCCCGGCCCATCAGCGGCCCCTGCACACGCCGCGGCATGCGTCGACGTGGCATGCCACCAGTGCTCGCTTCGCGCCAGTGTCCGCATGATGTGAGCCTCAGCACAAAAGGCAGCCCAGCCGCCCGAGGCAATTCGGATGCCTCCGAGCGCGCAGGCGCCTGTGGCGCTGAGAGCGACGCTCAGCCGTTCAACCCGGATGCGATGGCCGTGTTTGCGTTTGTGTCCGAGCCGGTCGCCAAGCTCAGATCGTGGGCGGAACGTGATGCGCCGCGCAGCCGCAGCCGGTCCGCCAGCAGCCGCGCCGAGCCGCAGGCCAGTGCCCAACCGGTGTCGCCGTGGCCGAGGTTGAGCCACACCCCCGGCGCGCCGCTCGCGCCGATCAGCGGCATGCCGTCGGGGGTGGCGGTGCGCACGCCTTGCCAGCGCAGGGCTTGGCTCAGCCGCGCTACGCCGGGGTACCAGGTGCGCAGGGCCTGCTCCAGCGTTTCCAGGGCCTGACCTTGTTGGGTGGCATTGCCTGCGCCCAGCAGCGCGCCGCCCGACACGCGCAAGCGGTGGCCCATGCGCGTCACCAGCACGCGCGCTTGGGCGTCGAGCAGGGCCGAGCTGGGGCCTCGGCCGGGGTGCGCTTCGTCAAGGCGCATCGGCGCGGTCAGCGTCACGCCGCTGACCGCCGCGAGCGGCAAGGCCAGACCGAGCGGGCCGAGCAGCGAGGCCGCACCTTGGGCAGCGCACACCACTACCGCATCAAACGCTTCTTCGGTGGGCGAAAACGGTTGGGCTTCGGTCCGCGGCGCGTCGTGGGCCCCGTGGCTGCCGGGGCTGGCGGCCGAGGGCGAGAGCACGGTGGAATCCTCGGGTGGGGCGTACACATGCACCACCTGCGGCCGTTGGCCGGTGCCGCCTGCGCGCAGGGCTGACACCGCGCTGTGAAACCGGAACGTGACGCCAGCGCGCTGCGCGTGGTGGCGCAGCGCATGCGCCACCTGGCGGCAGTTGCTCACTTCATCACCGGGCAGCCAGACACCGCCGGCCAGCGGTGCGTCGGCGCTGAGGCCGGTTTCACGGGCGCGGCAGGCGTCGGCATCCAGCCAGGTGTGCGGCACCGCCCATTGCGCGAGGCGGGCCAGGTCGGCCTGGGCGGCGTCGCGTGCGCGCTCGGTTTGAAACACCACCAGTGCGCCCTGCGCGCGCTCGATGTCGAGCTTGAGGCGGGTGCGCAGGTCGTGCAGGCGCTCTTGGCTGAAGCGGGCCAGTTGCTGCAGTTGCTGCCAGCGGTCGGCGTTGACCGGCAAGCCGGCGCTGCGCGACCACTGCCACAACCAGCGCAGGCTGCCGCGGTCGGCGCGGCGGTGCCAATGCAGCGGGCCTTGGCCGGCGAGGGCGCCCAGCCAGCCGGGCAGGCCCACACGGCGTTCAGCCCAGGGCAGCAGGCTGGCGTGCCCGAGCAAGCCGGCGGTGGCAAAGCTGGCCTCGGCGGCGACGCTGCCGCGGCGGTCAAACACCGTCACGTCGTGGCCGTCGTCGGCCAGCTCAAACGCGGTGCAGACGCCGGTGATGCCGGCGCCAATGATGGCAATTCGCATGCGGGGAGGGGTTCGTTCGAGAGGGTTCGAGAGCGTCAAGGCGCCAAGGCGGACTCGATCAAGCCCGCGATGCGCAACACGGCATTGTCGTGGTTGGCGCCGTGCCAGATCATCAGGCCGGTGGGCAGTGCGCCCGGGCTGTGCATGGGGACCGATATCGCACAGCCGTCGAGCATGTTGACCACGGCTGGGTTGCGCAGCAGCAAGGCGTTGGTGGCCGCGTAGCGGGCTTCGTCGGCCAGCAGTGGCGCCAATTCGGGCGCCACCACCGGCACGGTGGGGCACAACATGGCGTCAAAACCGGCCAGCGCTGGGGTCATGCGGGCCACCCAGTGTTGCCGGGCAGCGAGCAAGTCGATGACATCGGCCGCGCTCATGGCGGCGCCGCGCTGGATGCGCGAGGACACGCGCGGGTCGTAGCGCGCAGCATCGGTGGCCCAGCGCGCGCGGTGCCAGGCCCACGCTTCGGCAGCGGCAAAGCCACCCTGCGCGTTGATGGCGGCCAGCTCCACCAGCAGCGGGCAGGGCAGGGGGATGATGTGCGCGCCGGCCGCACTCAAGCGGCTCAGCACGCGGTCAAAGTCCGCCGCCACCTGGGCGTCCAAACCATCGAGCAGCAACGTCTGCGGCACGGCCAGGCGCAGGTGCTGCAGGCGGCTCGGGCCGGGGCCCACCACGCGGTCGGCCAACACCTCGTGCAGCAGCACGGCGTCGCGCACCGAGTGGGTGATGGCGCCGACGGTGTCGAGCGTGGGGGAGAGCGGCACCGTGCCCTCGCGCGGCACCAGCGTGGCGGTACTTTTGAACCCGACCAAGCCTTGCAGTGCGGCCGGAATACGCAGCGAGCCGCCCGTGTCGCTGCCGAGCGCAGCCCAGGCGGCGCCCGTGGCCACCGACACCGCGCCCCCCGAAGTGGAGCCGCCGGGGATGCGCGGCGTGGCGTCGATGCGGGCGGTGGCGGGGTTGTGCGGCGTGCCCTGGTGCGGGTTCAGGCCCAAGCCCGAAAACGCGAACTCGGTCATCTGCGTGTGGCCGATGAGCGTGGCCCCGGCGCGGCGCAGTCGGGCCACGGCGGCGGCATCGGCCTGCGCAGCGGGCGCGTCGGCCAGCACCACTGAGCCGGCTGTGGTGGTGTGGCCGGCCACGTCGAACAGGTCTTTGACGCTGATGGCCAGGCCGGCCAGCGGCGGCAAGGGCGCACCCGCGGCGTGCAGGGCGTCGACCGCTTGGGCCTGCGCCTGGGCGGTGGCGGCAAACAAGCGCACAAACGCATGCGCGCAGGCCGGGCGGCGGGCTTGGGCGAAGTTGTCGGCCAGCAGCTCGGCCGCGCTGACCCGGCGAGCGGACAGCCGGGCGCGCTGGGCGCTCAGGTCGAAGGGCATCATGGGCGTGCTATACTCTGCGGGTTTATCCGGGCCTGGATTGCGAGCGGTAGTCGTTCGCAACCGACGGAAAAACAAATCGCGAATCCGGTTGCTGAAAGGTGTTGCGTGCAGTGGTGTTCCGCTTCGGTGTGGAGCCCCCGCCTGCCTCGCGATTCGAGCTGGATTTTAGAACCAACCTTTGGAGTGTTACATGTCTGTCACCATGCGTGAGATGCTGGAAGCCGGCGTCCATTTCGGCCACCAAACCCGATTCTGGAACCCGAAGATGGCCCCGTACATCTACGGCCATCGCAACAAGATTCACATCATCAACCTCGAGAAGACGCAGCCGCTCTTCAACGATGCGATGAAGTTTGTGCGCCAACTGGCGGCCAAGCGCGGCACCATCCTGATGGTCGGCACCAAGCGCCAAGCCCGCGAAGTGATCTCGGCTGAAGCCGGTCGCGCTGGCATGCCTTTCGTCGACCAGCGTTGGCTCGGCGGCATGCTGACCAACTTCAAGACGGTCAAGGGCTCGATCAAGCGCCTGAAGGACATGCAAGCTCAAATCGAAGCTGGCACCGAAATCCGCATCAAGAAGGAAGCGCTGATGTTTCAGCGCGAACTCGCGAAGCTGGAAAAAGACATCGGCGGCATCCAAGACCTGGGCGCCCTGCCTGACGCGCTGTTCGTGATCGACGTCGGGTACCACAAGATTGCCATCGCCGAAGCCAACAAGCTGGGCATCCCCGTCATTGGCATCGTGGACTCGAACCACTCGCCCGAAGGCATCGACTACATCATCCCCGGCAACGACGACTCGGCCAAGGCCGTGGCGCTGTACGCCAAGGCTGTGGCCGACGCGGTGTTGGAAGGCAAGTCGAACGCCTCCAACGAGGTGGTGCAAGCTGTTGCCGCCCAAGGCGATGAGTTTGTGGAAGTCAGCGAAAACGCCTGATGTTCCCCTGTCTCGCCTTGAGGTGAGCGAACAAAGGGGCTGCTTCAGCCCCTTTTTTTTGAACTCGAATTGAGCCTCGCGCTCGATTCGACCCTCGATTCATGGCGCTGGGCCCGCGGGTCCAGCCCCCAACGCGGCGCCGCCCGAGCGCGGGCCGCACGAACCACGGAGAAAACTTCCAATGGCTGCAATCACCGCAAGCATGGTCGCCGAACTGCGCGCCAAGACCGACGCTCCCATGATGGAGTGCAAGAAAGCCCTGACCGAAGCCGAAGGCAACATGGACAAGGCCGAAGAGCTGCTGCGCGTCAAGCTCGGCACCAAGGCTGGCAAGGCCGCCTCGCGCGTGACCGCTGAAGGCGTGGTCGCCGCCAGCGTCAACGGCAGCATCGGCGCCTTGGTCGAAATCAACTGCGAAACCGACTTCGTGTCGAAGAACGACGATTTTTTGGCGTTCTCCAAGTCGGTGGCCGAGCTGATCGCTGCGCACAACCCGGCTGATGCCACGGCCGTGGGCGAACTGCCGCTGATGCTGGCGGGCTTCGGCCCCACCGTCGAAGACGTCCGCAAGGGCCTGATCGGCAAGATCGGCGAGAACATGTCGATCCGTCGCTTCAAGCGCTACGCCGACGGCGGCAAGCTGGCCAGCTACCTGCACGGCACCCGCATCGGTGTGGTCGTTGAATTTGACGGCGACGAAGTCGCTGCCAAGGACGTCGCCATGCACGTGGCCGCCATGAAGCCGGTGGCGCTGACGTCGAACGACGTGCCTGCTGAGCTGATCGAAAAAGAGCGCTCGGTCGCTGCCGCCAAGGCCGCCGAAGACGCCGCCAAGGCACAAGCCGAAGGCAAGCCGGTGCAATCGGCTGAGATCGTCACCAAGCGCATTGAAGGCGGTGTGCAGAAGTACCTGAAGGAAGTTTCGCTGTTCAACCAGGTCTTCGTGAAGGCCGCTGACGGCAAGCAAACCGTTGAAGCGATGCTCAAGTCGGTCAACACCACGGTCAAGGGCTTCAGCCTGTTCGTGGTGGGCGAAGGCATTGAGAAGAAGGTGGACGACTTCGCCGCCGAAGTGGCTGCCCAAGTGGCTGCTGCCAAGGGCGGCTGATCCAGCTTTGCCCCTGCCGGATGCACTGCCTGTGGCAGTCATCCGGTGTTTGACGTTTAGACTTGCCCCCGCCGCACCCCAAGGAGTCCCCTGCATGCCCGTCTACAAACGCATCCTGCTCAAACTGTCCGGTGAAGCCCTGATGGGCGACGATGCCTACGGCATCAATCGCGCCACCATCGTGCGCATGGTGCGTGAAGTGCAGGAAGTGACGAAGCTGGGCGTGGAAGTGGCCGTGGTGATTGGTGGCGGCAATATTTTCCGCGGTGTCGCGGGCGGCTCGGTCGGCATGGACCGCGCCACCGCCGACTACATGGGCATGCTGGCCACGGTGATGAATTCACTCGCCTTGGCCGACACCATGCGCCAAGAGGGCATGGTGGCCCGCGTGATGTCGGCCATCGCCATCGAGCAGGTGGTGGAGCCCTATGTGCGCCCCAAGGCCTTGCAGTACCTCGAAGAGGGCAAGGTCGTGGTGTTTGCCGCCGGCACAGGCAACCCGTTTTTCACCACCGACACGGCCGCCGCGCTGCGCGGTGCCGAAATCGGCGCTGAAGTGGTGCTGAAGGCCACGAAGGTCGACGGCGTCTACACCGCCGACCCCAAGAAAGACCCGACCGCCACGCGCTACACCCAGATCAGTTTCGACGACGCGATTTCGCAGAACCTGCAGGTGCTCGACGCCACGGCCTTCGCGCTGTGCCGCGATCAGAAGCTGCCGATCAAGGTGTTCTCGATCTTCAAACCCGGCGCGCTCAAGCGCGTGGTGATGGGCGAAGACGAAGGCACGCTGGTTCACGTCTGAACCTGCGGGCAGCAGGGCGCCCCACGTTTGAATTTTGCGGTGGCACGGGCCGCCGCACGTTTTGCCAGGAATTGCCATGAGCATTGCCGACATCAAAAAGAACGCCGAGCAAAAAATGGGTCGCTCGGTGGAAGCGCTGAAAAGCGAGCTGCACAAGATCCGCACCGGTCGGGCCCATCCGGGCATCCTTGACCAGGTGAATGTCGATTACTACGGCTCGCCGGTGCCGATCAGCCAGGTGGCCAACGTCAGCTTGCTCGATGCCCGAACCATCAGCGTGCAGCCTTGGGAAAAAGGCATGGGCGCCAAGATCGAGAAGGCCATCCGTGAGTCCGACCTGGGCCTGAACCCGTCGACCCAGGGTGATCTGATTCGTGTGCCGATGCCGGCGCTCAACGAAGAGCGCCGCCGCGACCTGACCAAGGTGGTGCGCAACGCCGGTGAAGATTGCAAGGTGGCCGTGCGCAACCTGCGCCGCGAAGCCAACGAACAAGCCAAGAAGCTGCTCAAGGACAAAGAAATCGGCGAGGACGACGAGCGTCGTTCGCTCGAAGACGCCCAAAAGCTGACCGACCGCACGATTGCTGAGATCGACCGCTTGGTGCAAGCCAAGGAAGCCGAAATCTTGGCCGTTTGAGGCGCGCGCCTCAAGCCGCTGCCACGCTACCCGCCCGCTGAATTTGCCCGCTGATCCCGTGACCGACACTTCGCCTGTACCGCGCCACCTCGCCATCGTGATGGACGGCAACGGCCGTTGGGCCAAGAAGCGGCACATGCCGCGCATCTTTGGTCACAAGGCTGGCGTGGACGCGCTGGTGCGCACGGTGCAGGCCTGTGCCAACCGCGGCATCGAGTACCTCACTGTGTTCGCGTTCTCGTCCGAGAACTGGAAGCGCCCGGAAGAAGAAGTCTCGGGCCTGATGAGCCTGGTGCTGGTCGCGGTGTCGAAGTACCTCACCAAGCTGGCGGGCGAGGGCGTGCGCATCCGCATCGTCGGCGACCGCTCGGCGGTGTCTGACAAAGTTCGCGCCGCCTGGGAGCAGGCCGAAACCGCCACCGCCCACAACACCCGCATCACGCTCTCGGTGGCCTTCAATTACGGTGGCCGCTGGGACGTGGTGCAAGCTTGCCAGCAGGCCATGCGCGCCGGTATCCCGCCCGATCAATTGGACGAAGCGACCCTGAGTCGCTACATGGCCATGGGCTTCGCGCCCGACCCCGACCTGTTCATCCGCACAGGTGGCGAGGTGCGCATCTCCAACTTTTTGCTCTGGCAGGTGGCCTACAGCGAGTTCGTGTTCAGCGACTGCCTGTGGCCCGAGTTTGGCGAGGCCGAACTCGACACCGCGCTCACGCACTATGCCGCTCGCGACCGCCGTTTTGGTGGCGTGAAAGAAGCGGCCTTGCCCGACGCCCCCGGCGCAGCCCCGACCCCACTGGATTTCTGACCATGCTCAAGCAACGGGTGATCACGGCCATCGTTTTGCTGGCCTTGCTGTTGCCCGCCTTGATGGCGAGCGCCTCCTGGCCCTTTGCCGTGCTAACGCTGGTGATGATGGCCGCGGCCGGCTGGGAGTGGGGCCGCCTCAATGGTGCGGGCGCCACCAGTTCACTGGTGATGGGGGCGGTGGTGGCTGGCGCTTGCGCCGCGGCCTTGGCTGCCGGCTGGACCCACGCGGCACCCACCTGGCTGTGGTGGTTGGCCACGCTGGTGTGGGTGCTCGGTGGTGCGGCCGCACTGCGCGCCGGCCCGGCCGGTTGGCCGCTTTTGGGGCGCGGTTTGCGCTGGGCGCTGGGCTGCATCGCGCTGTGTGTCGCGTGGTTGGCCATCGCCAGTGCCAAGGCCATCGGCTTGCCCTTCATCCTCTCGATTTTTTGCCTGGTGTGGGTGGCCGACATTGCAGCTTACTTTGGCGGCCGCACCTGGGGCCGCCGCAAGCTCGCCCCCGCCATCAGCCCCGGCAAGAGCTGGGAGGGGGTGTGGACGGGCATGGTGGGTGTGCTGCTGCTGGCCACGGTGTGGGTGCTGAGCGAAGGCGCGCCAGCGGCGGGCAGCGCCAGCAGCCTGTTCACCTGGCTGTGGCAGCGCCACGGGCTGTGGCTCACTTTGCCGATTCTGCTGTTCCTCGCCACCTTCAGCGTGGTGGGCGACCTGGTGGAGTCGCTGGTCAAGCGCGCCGCCGGCATGAAGGACAGCAGCGGTTTGTTGCCCGGCCATGGGGGTGTGCTCGACCGCATTGATGCGTTGTTGCCGGTGTTTCCCCTGGCGATGGCCATGAGCACGCTGTGACCTCGTGTTGATCGCCCACTGAAATGATGTCCTCCGCGAACACCGCCCCCCGCCAGCGCCTGTGCGTGCTCGGCTGCACCGGCTCCATTGGCACCAACACGCTCGACGTGCTGGCCCGCCATCCTGATCGTTATGAGGTGTTTGCGCTGGCCGCGCACAGCCAGGTGGATGCCTTGCTGGCGCAGTGCCTGCAGCATCGGCCGCGTTACGCCGTATTGGGGCGCGCCGAAGATGCGGCCCGCCTGCAGGCACTGCTGCGCGAGGCCGGCAGCGCGACCGAGGTGATGTCCGGTCCGCAAGCGCTGTGCGATCTCGCCGCGCACCCTGAAGTCGATGCGGTGATGGCCGCCATCGTCGGTGCGGCTGGGCTGGCGCCTTGCTTGGCCGCTGCGCGCGCCGGCAAGCGCTTGTTGCTCGCCAACAAAGAGGCGTTGGTGGTGGGTGGGCGCTTTTTCATGGACGCGGTGAAGCAGGGCGGCGCGACGCTCTTGCCGATCGACAGCGAACACTCCGCCATTTTTCAATGCCTGCCGGAGGACCGCAACACCTGGGCGCAGCGCATCGATCACATCGTGCTCACCGCGTCGGGCGGTCCGTTCCGCGACCGCGACCCGGCGACGCTGCACACCGTGACACCCGATGAAGCCTGCGCACACCCGAACTGGGTGATGGGCCGCAAGATCTCGGTCGATTCGGCCACCATGATGAACAAGGCCCTCGAAGTGATCGAAGCGCGCTGGTTGTTTGATCTGGTGCCCGAGCAGATCCAGGTGCTGATTCACCCGCAAAGCATCATCCACTCGATGGTGGTGTGCCGCGACAACTCGGTGCTGGCCCAACTGGGCACGCCCGACATGCGCGTGCCCATCGCCTATGGCTTGGCGTTCCCGGAGCGCATCAGCTCGGGCGCTGATCGCCTGGACCTGACCGCGTTGTCGGGCCTCACCTTCCGCGCCCCCGACCTGCAGCGCTACCCTGGCCTGGCCTTGAGCTGGGCCACCTTGCGCGGCGCCGATGGCAGCACCGCCATCTTGAACGCGGCCAACGAAATCGCGGTCGAGGCCTTCTTGGCTGGAACCATCCGCTTTGATCAGATTCACAGCGTCAACGCCCACTGCCTGGACCGCCTTCAGCCCGAAGCCGGCGAGGCTGCCTCGGTCGACGGTTTGCTGGCGCTGGACGCCCGCACCCGCACCGAGGCCCGGGTGGCTGTGAAGGGCTGTGCCGCGTGATCACCACTGTGTTGTCGTTCCTGCTCACGATTGGCGTGCTGATCGCGATCCACGAATACGGCCACTACCGCATGGCGGTGGCTTGCGGCGTGAAGGTGCTGCGTTTTTCGATCGGCTTTGGCCGGGTCATTTGGCGCCGCCAAGCGGGCCCCGATGCCACCGAGTTTGTGCTGAGTGCCTTGCCGCTGGGTGGCTATGTGCGCATGCTCGATGAGCGCGAAGCGCCGGTGGCGCCGCACGAGATTGACCACGCTTTCAACCGCAAACCGCTGTGGCAGCGCGCTGCCGTGGTGGCCGCCGGCCCGGCCGCCAACCTGCTGTTGGCGGTGGCGTTGTATGCGGCGGTCAACTGGACCGGTCAGCAAGAGGTCAAGCCGGTGCTGAGCTCGCCCGTGGCGGCCAGCTTGGCCGAACGAGCCGGTTTGCGCTCAGGCGACTGGGTGCGCGAAACCTCGGCCGATGGTCTGAACTGGGTCGAGGTGCAATCGATGAGCGATTTGCGCTGGGCCATCTCCGACGCGGTGCTCAACAAGCAGCCGCTGCAACTGCAGGTCACGGGCCGCGATGGCCACGGCAAGCGCGCGCTGACGCTGGCCACCGACAGCCCCGATGCGGGCGAGGTGGATGCGCAACTGCTGCGCCGCGTGGGCTTGGGCGGGCCGTTCAGTGAGGCGGTGATGGGCGATGTGAAGGCCGGTGGCGCGGCGGCGCAGGCCGGTGTGCTGAGTGGTGATCGGGTGCTGTCGGTGGACGGTGTCACGGTGCGCGATTCGGGCCACTTGCGTGCGTTGATTCGCGGCAGTGTGGCGGCCGCGGGCGCGGCCACGCAAAGCTGGCAGATTGACCGGGCCGGTCGGATGTTGAGCCTCGCGGTGACCCCGGCGGTGGCCGACGACTCGGGCCAGAAGATCGGCCGCGTCGAAGCCTATATTGGTCAGCCGCCCGAGATGGTGGAGGTGAGCTGGGGCCCGGTGGATGGCGTCACCCACGCCGTTCAGCGCACCTGGGAGATGTCGTCGCTGACGCTCTCGATGATGGGCAAGATGGTCACCGGCCAAGCCTCGCTGAAAAACATCAGTGGCCCGATCACGATTGCCGACTACGCCGGCCAATCGGTGAACCTGGGGCTCAGCTATTACCTCGGTTTTTTGGCCGTCGTGAGCATCAGCCTGGGGGTGTTGAACCTGCTGCCGCTGCCCATGCTCGATGGCGGACACCTCATGTATTATCTTTTTGAAGCGGTGACGGGACGCCCGGTCTCCACGCAGTGGCTGGAATGGCTGCAACGCGGTGGGATGGCGATCATGCTCATGATGATGTCACTCGCTCTCTTCAACGACGTGGCCCGCTTGCTGGGCCTGCAATGACCTCCTGCATGCCCATTTCCACGCCCACACCCACGCGCCATTCCAAGCCCATTTCCAAGCATCGGCTTCACGTTCGCCCGTCTGTTCTGACCCTGGCGCTGGTTGCCGCGCTGCACGGTGGTGCCGCCTGGGGGGTGGAGCCCTTTGTGCTCAAGGACATCCGCATCGAGGGCCTCGGTCGCACCGATGCCGGCGCCGTGTTTGCGGCATTGCCGTTTCGTGTGGGCGACACCTACAGCGACGAAAAAGGCTCGGCCGGCTTGCGGGCGCTGTTTGCCACCGGCCTGTTCCGCGACGCGCGGCTGCAGGTGAAAGACGGCGTGGTGGTGGTGGTGCTGGAAGAGCGCGCCACCATTGCGGCCATTGATTTTGTCGGCCTCAAAGAGTTCGACAAAGACACCATGACCAAGGCCCTGAAGGACTTTGGCATTGGCGAAGGCATGCCCTTTGACAAAGCGCTGGCCGACCGCGCCGAGCAAGAATTGAAGCGCCAATACCTCACCCGAAGCCTGTATGGCGCCGAGGTCGCCACCAGCGTGACACCGCAAGACGACGAGCGCGTGCTCGTGACCTTCACGGTCAACGAAGGCGGCCCAGCGCGCATCAACCAAATCCGCATCCTCGGCAACAGCGCCTTCTCCGAGAGCACGCTGCGCGGTCTGCTCGACCTGAACGACGGCGGTTGGATGAACTGGTACACCAAGGCCGACCGCTACTCGCGCACCAAGCTCAACGCCGACCTGGAAAACCTGCGCGCCTACTACCTGAACCGCGGCTACCTGGAGTTCCAGGTGGCGTCCACCCAGGTGTCGGTCTCGCCCGATAAACAAGACGTCAGCATCACGATCACCGTCAAAGAAGGCCAGCGCTACACCGTCACCGGTGTCACCCTCGAAGGTGACTACCTGGGCAAGAACGAGGTGTTCAAGTCGCTGGTGGTGGTGCGTCCGGGGCAGCCGTACCAGGCCGAGTCGGTCACCAACACCATCAAGGCCTTCACCGACCGTTTTGCCGCCTATGGCTACGCCTTCGCCCGGGTCGATGCGCAGCCCGACATCGACCGCAGCAACGGCCGCGTGCAGTTGCGCTTGGTGGCCGAGCCGCAGCGCCGCGTGTACGTGCGCCGCATCAGCATCGCGGGCAACTCACGCACCCGTGATGAGGTGATTCGCCGCGAATTCCGGCAGTTCGAATCGTCGTGGTACGACGGCGAGAAGATCAAGCTCTCGCGAGACCGCGTCAACCGCCTGGGTTACTTCGCCGATGTGAACATCGACACCACCGAAGTGCCGGGCACGCCCGACCAGGTGGACCTCACCGTCGAGGTGAAGGAGAAGCCGACCGGCAACCTGATGCTGGGTGCGGGCTTCTCCAGCGCCGAGCGCTTCTCGCTGTCAGCGGGCATCAAGCAAGAAAACGCATTTGGCTCGGGCAACTACCTGGGCCTGGAGCTCAACACCAGCAAGAGCGCCAAGACGATTGTGCTGAGCACGGTGGACCCGTACTTCACCATCGATGGCATCTCGCGCGCCATTGATCTGTACTACCGCACCAGCCGACCGCTCAACACCAGCGGCAACGACTACAGCTTGGTGACGCCAGGGGCGTCAATCCGCTTCGGGGTGCCGTTCACTGAATACGACACGGTGTACTTCGGCATTGGCGCCGAGCGCACCGAGATCCGCGGTCAACTGGGCCTGCCCGAGGTGTACGTGCGTTACCGCGAAAAGTACGGTGCCACGACCAGCAGCTTGCCCATTACCGTGGGCTGGACCCGAGACGGCCGAGACAGCGCCTTGGTGCCCACCGACGGCCGCTACGAGCGCTTGAACCTTGATTGGGGCTTGCTCGGCGATTCGCGCTTCCTGCGCGCCAGCGCCCAGATCCAGCAATATTTCCCCATCACTCGCCAGTACACGCTGGGCGTGAACGCGGAGTTGGGCTGGGGCAAGGGGCTCAATGGCCGCGACTACCCCATCTTCAAGAACTTCTACGGTGGCGGCTTGGGCTCGGTGCGTGCGTTCGACCAGGGCTCACTCGGTCCCATCGACAGCACCGGTGCTTACGTGGGGGGCAACCGCCGCTTCAACGTCAACAGTGAGTTGTACCTGCCCATTCCCGGCACGGGCAACGACCGCACGCTGCGCTGGTTTGCGTACCTCGACGCCGGCAATGTGTGGGGCGAGAGCGAGTCGATATCGCTCAAAGACATCCGGGCTTCGGCGGGTTTGGGCTTGAGCTGGGTGTCGCCGGTGGGGCCGCTGAAGTTCAGTTATGGCTCGCCGATCCGCTACCAGTCCAAGGATAGAATTCAACGACTGCAATTCCAAATTGGGACCGCCTTTTGATGAAGACCGCGTTGGTGAAAAATGCGTTGGCCCTGTGTGTGGCCGCGTTCGCGCTGGGCGCTCAAGCTCAGGAGCTCAAGATTGGCTACGTCAACAGCGACCGCGTGCTGCGTGATGCTGTGCCGGCCAAGTCAGCCCAATCCAAGTTGGAGGCCGAGTTCGCCAAGCGCGAAAAAGACCTCAACGACGTGGGCAGTCGCATCAAGGCCGCGGGCGAGAAGCTCGACAAGGAAGGCCCCACGCTGGCCGAGTCCGAACGCAGCCGCCGCCAACGCGACCTGGTTGAGCAAGACCGCGACTTTCAGCGCAAGCGCCGCGAGTTCCAAGAAGACCTGAACCAGCGCAAGAACGAAGAGCTGGCCGCGGTGGTGGAGCGTGCCAACAAGGTCATCAAACAGATCTTCGAGACCGAAAAATACGACTTGATCATCCAAGAAGCGGTGTTTGCCGGCCCGCGGGTCGACATCACCGACAAGGTGATCAAGGGCCTCAACGCCCAGGGCGGCAAGTGATCGGTGGGTGTGCGCACCACGCTGGGTGACATCGCTGCGGCGCTCGGCGCCGAGTTGATTGGTGACGGCGCCCACCCCATTGATCGCATCGGCCCGCTCGATGGCGCCACCCCAGGCACCATCGCGTTTCTGGCCAACCCCCGCTACCAGTCCCAGCTGACCCGCACCCTGGCTGGCGCGGTGATCGTGTCACCGGCCCTGCGCGACGCGGCTGCGGCCCGTGGCGCGGTGCTGGTGGTGCCCGACGCTTACCTCGGCTTCGCGCGCCTGACCCAATGGTGGGCCGCGCAGCGTCGCCCTGCTGCAGCGGCGGCCGTTCATCCGAGCGCGCTCATCGATGCTTCTGCCCGCGTGGGCGCCGGTGTCAACATCGGCCCGCTGGTGGTGATTGAGGCCGATGCGGTGCTGGAAGAGGGCGCCTCCATCGGTGCACACAGCGTGATCGGCCGAGGCGCTTCAGTGGGGGCCCACAGCCGCTTGGCACCGCGTGTCACCCTGGGGGCCGACTGCCATCTCGGCCAACGCTGCGTTGTGCACAGCGGTGTTGTTATCGGCGCCGATGGCTTTGGCTTTGCGCCGACCGAAGGCCGTTGGGAAAAAATCGAGCAGCTCGGCGGCGTGCGCATCGGCAACGATGTGGAGATTGGCGCCAACACCTGCATCGACCGCGGCGCGCTCGACGACACCGTGATCGACGACGGCGTGAAGCTCGACAACCTCATTCAAATCGGCCACAACGTGCGCATCGGTGCGCACACCGCCATGGCGGGTTGCGTGGGGGTGGCCGGCAGTGCCACCATTGGCGCGCACTGCACGGTGGGCGGCGGCGCCATCGTGCTGGGTCACCTGCGCTTGGCCGATGGCGTGCACATCTCTGCGGCCTCGGTGGTGACGCGCTCCATTTTGAAGCCCGGCCAGTACAGCGGCGTTTTCCCCATCGACGACAATGCGTCCTGGGAAAAGAATGCCGCCACCCTGCGCCAACTGCATGCCCTGCGCGATCGTCTGCGGGCTGTAGAGAAGACCCATAAAACAGAAAAGAACACACCATGAGCCGCCTCGACATCCACGCCATCCTCAAGCAACTCCCGCACCGCTACCCCATTTTGTTGGTGGACCGCGTGCTCGAGATCGAGACCGGCAAGCGCATCATCGCGCTCAAGAACGTGACCATCAACGAGCCGTTTTTTGAAGGCCACTTCCCGCACCACCCGGTGATGCCGGGCGTGTTGATGCTCGAAGCGCTGGCGCAAGCTGCCGCGCTGCTGGCCTTTGACACCCTGGGCACCGTGCCCGACGAGAAGACCGTGTACTACTTCGCTGGCATCGATGGTGCGCGCTTCAAGCGCCCCGTGGAGCCGGGCGACCAGCTCACGCTCGACGTGACGCTCGACCGCATGAAGTCGGGCATCTTCAAGTTCAAGGCGCGTGCGCTGGTGGGCACCGAGCTGGCCGTGGAGGCCGAGCTGATGTGCACCATGCGCACCATTGCTTGAGGCGGCGAGGCCATGGCGCAAGTCCATCCCACTGCCATCATCGAGCCCGGCGCCGAGCTGGGTGAGAACGTCACCGTCGGCCCCTACAGCATCGTGCGTGAGCACGTGCGTGTGGACGAAGGCACGAGCATCGGCCCGCACTGCGTGATCGAGGGCCGCACCACCATCGGCCGCGACAACCGCATCTTTCAGTTTTGCTCGATCGGTGCGGCGCCGCAGGACAAAAAGTACGCCGGCGAGCCGACCGAGCTGCACATCGGCCACCGCAACACCATCCGCGAGTTCTGCACCTTCAATCTCGGCACCGCGCAAGACGGCGGTGTGACCCGGCTGGGCGATGACAACTGGATGATGGCCTACGTGCACCTGGCGCACGACGCGCAGGTGGGCGACAAAACCATCTTCGCCAACAACGCGCAAATCGCTGGCCACGTGGTGGTGGGCGACTGGGTGATCTTGGGCGCCTACACCTGCGTGCACCAGTTCGTGAAGATCGGTGCCCACGCCATGACCGGCATGGGCACGGCGCTGCTGCAGGACGTGCCGCCGTTTGCCATGGTCAGCGGCAACCCGGCCGAGGCACGCACCATCAACCTCGAAGGCCTGAAGCGCCGCGGCTTCTCGGCCGAGCGCTTGGCCGCGGTGAAACAAATGCACCGCGCGATCTACCGCCAAGGCTTGTCGCTCGATGCGGCGCGCGTGGTGATTCAGGGCCTGGCGCCAACGCTGCCCGAGGCGGCGGACGACATCGCGATGATGGACCGA
>JBEAOO010000012.1:0-3317 GCA_041164825.1 Pseudomonadota bacterium
ACGACCTCGCCCCGTCCGAACCCGGGATTGCGCAGCAGGTAAGTGCTGGCGGACATCAAGGTGGCGTTGCTGGGGTCGGATGCACCAAATGCTTCCAACTGCAAGGTGGCTGCATTGGAGAAGTAGCCGCCAAACAGGTCTGAGAACAGGCTGCCCGCGCGCTCCACCGCGCGCTGCTGTTCCGAGTCATCCACGCCGTCGGAGAACACGCCGCTGTAGCTGAACTCGAACTGCAACGGGCCCGCCAGCGCAGCGGAACTCGCGAGCAGACAAAGCATGGCGATGGGGACGCGCCGCTTCGCGCGGCGGCCTGGCGGGCTGGTGAGTTCGGTCATGAGGTGGGCTCCAATCAGGACAAGGGCGTTGCCGCTGAAGAGGCGGCGCGGCGCAGTGTGACCGCGCGTCTTGCCATCCCGCCCACCAATGCCTGTCAGACCGATGTAACGTCCTGTGGACCCCACCAAGCACGGGGGATGTACAGCCCAGTGGGCCGCCAATTGGTCACTGAATGCAACGCATCTGAACACCCAGCAAAGCTGCTGTCGAACCAGCCGAGCGCCCAAGCTGCTTGTGAAGGCGGCCGTTGGATCGACGCACGCTCAATATTCGTCTCCACCGGGGCCCACATACCCAGGCGCCAGATTGTCGAATTTGGTGTTTTGTTTGATAAAAGCCAGCTTCACCGTGCCGACCGGGCCGTTACGCTGCTTGCCGATGATGATCTCGGCCACACCGGGCTCTTTGCAGGCCTCTTTGGTGTAATAGTCGTCGCGGTAGATGAACATGATCACGTCGGCATCTTGCTCAATGGCGCCGGACTCGCGCAAGTCACTCATCATCGGGCGCTTGTCGGGCCGCGTTTCCACCGAGCGGTTGAGCTGCGACAGCGCAATCACCGGGCACTTCAATTCCTTGGCCAGCGACTTCAAGCCGCGTGAGATTTCGCCAATCACCGTGGCGCGGTTTTCTTCGTTGGCGCCACCGCTGCCGCTCATCAGCTGCAGGTAGTCGATGACGATCAGGCCCAACTGGCCGCATTGGCGTGCCTGGCGCCGTGCCCGGGCGCGCAACTCGCTCGACGACAGGCCGGCCGTTTCATCGATGAACATGCTGACCTTGCCGAGCTTCTCTACCGCCTCTGACAAGCGGCCCCACTCGTCGTCCCGCAAGGCGCCAGTGCGCAGGTGGCCCTGGTCGATGCGGCCGAGCGAGCCGACCATCCGCAGCGCCAACTGCGCCGCGCCCATTTCCATCGAAAACACCACCACCGGCAGGCCTTCGTTGACGGCCACGTACTCGCCAATGTTCAGCGCGAATGCGGTCTTGCCCATCGAGGGGCGCGCGGCCAACACGATCAAGTCGCCTGGCTGCAAGCCGGAGGTCATCTTGTCGAGGTCGAAGAAGCCGGTGCGCACGCCGGTCACATCTTCGGCGCCGTTTTCGTGCAGCTCGTTAACGCGGTCGATCAGCGACACCACCAGCTGGTCCATGCTCTGAAAGCCTTGCTTGGAGCGCTGGCCTTCTTCGCCGATCTTGAAAATCTTGCCCTCGGCCTCGTCGAGGATTTCGGACACCGGCCGGCCTTGCGGGTTGAAGGCGTTGGTGGCGATCTCGTCGCTGGCGGCCACGAGCTTGCGCAGCACGCCGCGCTCACGCACGATCTCGGCATAGCGGCGCAGGTTGGCCGCGCTCGGCACACTCTGTGCCAGTGCGTTGAGGTAGGCCAAGCCGCCGCACTCGTCGGCCTTGCCCAGGCTTTGCAGTTGCTCAAACACCGTGATCACGTCGGCTGGCTTGTTGCCGTTGATCAGGCCGCCGATCACGCCGTAAATGGTTTTGTGCTCGAAGCGGTAGAAGTCATCGGCGGTCAGCATGTCGCCGGCGCGGTCCCAGGCACTGTTGTCGATCAACAGCCCGCCGATCACACTTTGTTCGGCCTCGATGGAGTGCGGCGGCACGCGCAGGCGCGCCACTTCGTCGTCGGGCCGGCTTTTGGGGGCGGTGAAATCGCTGGGGTATTGCAAGGAGGCCATGCGCTTGATGATACGGGTTGGCCGCCCTTCAGCCTGTGGACAAGGTTGTGGGCAAACCGGGTAAAAGCGGTGGACAGCGCGCCGCGCAGCCCAGGACATCGATCATGGGAAACAGAATCGTTTTGCCCATGAAAAAAGGCCGGACAGGCCGGCCTTTTTAGCGATCAACCGGGCGAGCCGGCTGATGTTTGTGCGCGCTAGGGCGCCGTCGATGCGAGATCGATCAGGCGGCTTCGCCGATGACGACCACCTTGACTTCGGCCAACACATCGCTGTGCGGTGCCACGGTCACGGTGAATTCGCCCACGGTCTTCAGCGGGCCATTCGGCAGGCGCACTTGCGACTTGGAGATCTTGAAATCGATGCGGGTCAGCGCGTCGGCGATGTCGGCGTTGGTGACCGAACCGAACAAACGGCCGTCCACGCCAGCCTTTTGGCTGATGTGGATGGTTCGGCCGTTCATCTTTTCGCCCAAAGCTTGAGCAGCGGCCAGCTTTTCAGCGGCGGCTTTTTCGAGTTCAACGCGGCGAGCAGCGAATTCCTTGATGGCGGCTTCCGTGGCACGGCGTGCTTGACGGGTCGGGATCAGGAAGTTGCGTGCGTAGCCGTCTTTGACCTTGACGACGTCACCCAGGTTGCCCAGGTTGGCGACTTTTTCCAGCAGGATGATTTGCATGTGTGAGCTCCTCAGACCTTGTGCTGATCGCTGTACGGCAGCATGGCCAGGAAGCGCGCACGCTTGATGGCAACGGTCAGCTGACGCTGGAAGAATGCGCGCGTGCCGGTCAGGCGAGCGGGCGTGATCTTGCCGTTCTCGGCAACTAAGTCGCGCTGGGTGTCTACGTCTTTGTAGTCGATCTGTTCAACGCCAGCGACCGTGAAGCGGCAGAAGCGCTTGCGACGGAACAGCAGGGATTGCGTGTTGCGCTTACCCTTGCGGTCTTTGGAGAACTTGCCGTTCTTGGAACGTGGAGCTGGCATGGTGGGCCTCTCAGTATGTGTTTAAACGATGACGTCGTTGAGTTCAGTGATGTGGAGCAGCACGCCACGTCCGTTGCGAGGTGCACCCAGAAAACCGGCGAAGCTCAAAAGCACGCCTGTTTCTTGCCGGCTCAACGCTTGCGCAATCGGGCCTAGCGCCACAGCCTTGATGTCCATCTTCACCTTGCGGAGAAGCTGGGCCTCGGTCACTTCGGATTCGTGCTGAAGCACGAGGTCGAGTGCGGGCAGGCCGGCGGGGGTGTATCTCAACGCTTTGCGTTCAATGATCTGGGCTGACAACAG
>JBEAOO010000013.1:0-3115 GCA_041164825.1 Pseudomonadota bacterium
GCGGGCCGCGCAGCGTCTTGTGGGTGGTGGTGGTCACCACGTCGGCAAACGGCACCGGGTTGGGGTACACACCAGCCGCGATCAGGCCAGCGTAGTGGGCCATGTCGACCATGAAGTAGGCGCCGACATCCTTGGCCACCTTGGCGAAGCGCTCGAAGTCGATGCGCAGCGCGAAGGCCGAGGCGCCCGCGATGATCAGCTTCGGCTTGTGCTCGTGGGCCAGGCGTTCCATCGCGTCGTAGTCGATGTCTTCGTTGGCGTCGAGGCCGTAGCTCACCACCTTGAACCACTTGCCGCTCATGTTCAGCGGCATGCCGTGGGTCAGGTGGCCGCCTTCGGCCAGGCTCAGGCCCATGATGGTGTCGCCGGGCTGCAGCAGGCCGAAGAACACGGCTTGGTTGGCTTGCGAGCCGGAATTGGGTTGCACGTTGGCGTTTTCGGCGCCAAACAGTTGCTTGGCGCGGTCGATGGCCAGTTGCTCGGCCACGTCCACGTACTCACAGCCGCCGTAGTAGCGCTTGCCCGGGTAGCCTTCGGCGTACTTGTTGGTGAGCTGGGTGCCTTGCGCCTGCATCACAGCGGGCGAGGTGTAGTTTTCGGAGGCGATCAGCTCAATGTGATCTTCCTGGCGCTGGTTCTCGTTCTGGACGACGGCCCAGAGTTCGGGATCAACGTTGGCGAGCGTGGATTGGGAGCGGTCAAACATGGTGGCAGGCCTTTTGCAGCGGTGACCCTGGGCGACGCGCTGCGGCAGATGCGCACGCGGCCCTCAGGCTGCCCAGGCGAACGGCGGAAACAGCACGGGCGCCAAAAAAGCCCGTGCCGGCTGCGCTCCCCGGTGGTTCACCACCTCAGGCCCGATCCGTGAACGGTGAGCCCCATCGCCAGTCGCGCAGCGGTGTCAGTGTAACTTGCCGGCCCGCTGTGGGCCGGGTGGGCTGGCATGGCCCCACGTGCCGGCAGAGATTGCCCGTGGCGGCGTTTGCCAGGTCAGCGCAGCAGCGCGACTTGTTCCGGCACGGCCTCGGGCGTCACCGGAGCCACCGGGGCGGGGCTGCGGCTGGCTGAGGCGGCTGGCTTCACCACATCGGCCACGGTGCGCAGGGCGGCGGCGGTGTTGGCTGCGTTGGCCGCGTTGGCAACAGCCAGCGGCGTCGGGTTGGTGGTCGCCGGCAGGGTCACGTTCAGGGCCACTTGGTGGCCGCTGGCGATCTGGCGCAGGTTGGCCTGCTCGGCCAGCACCTTGGCGGCGTAACCGCCGTCGTCGGCCATGTTGGCCGCACCCACGTAGTACTTCAGGCCCGCTTCCAGGCCACCGGCGCGCGTGATGCACTCCTTCAGCACCTGCACGCCCACGCGCAGATTGGTCACCGGATCGAAGGCGGCGAACTTGCCACCGAAGGCCTGGTACTTGTCATCGTGGATCTGTGTCATCACCTGCATCAGGCCTTGGGCGCCCACCGGGCTTTGCGCAAACGGGTTGAAGCTCGACTCGATCGCCATCAGCGCCAAGATCAGCGTCGGGTCCAGGCCCACGCGCGGGCCCACGGCCCAGGCCTCGCTCACCAAGCGGCTGATGGGCTCGGGCGCCACGCGGTAGCGGCGAGACAGCCACTGGGCCACGGCAGCCTGCTGGCGGTTGAGCTCTTTGGGGTTGGTGGCGGTGGCGCGGGAAATTGCGTCCGGCTCGGCCAAGCCGGCCAGGGCCACTTGTTCCGGGTCCACGCGCACGTCGCGGCGGGCCTCTTGGCGGCTTTGCAGCCAATTCAGCACCAGCGACTCGCCCGATTGGCGCACGTCTTCGCGGCCAGCACCCAGCATCAGCAGGGTGACCAGGGCCAGACCCACCAAGGCCAGGGTGTTGTGGCTGACGTCCAGCATGCCCTGGGCGACATCGCGCAGGAACACGCGGGTGGAGGTCAGGGTGGCGTGTTGAGCAGAACCTAAAACTTGAACCAATGAGCGACGCGCTGTCATGTCTGTCCTTTCTTCTTGTCCGCGTCTCGGGCAGTGCAGCGCGTCACAGGGGACAGCGCCAGGGGCACGAGGGGGCGGCAGTGATAATCGATCGGGAACCGTGAAAGCCGGTGTTCCGGGGCCGGTCCGCGATCGGTGTCGGCAGCGTTGCGCCCTCTGAATCCAAGGGGTTGGGGCGCGGGTTATCCCGTGTGGGATGAAGTGGGGCGGATTCTAGGAAGCCGTGTCATAACCGGTCAAGCCTTGAAAAATTGATTTCTATAAGTAAAAAGTATGAAGTACACCGATTTGCGGGGATTTTTGCAAGGCCTGGAAGCGCTAGGAGAACTGAAACACGTCGCCAGCCCAGTGTCTGCGCGGCTGGAGATGACGGCCATCAGCGATCGCGTCTTGCGCGCGGGCGGTCCGGCGCTGTGGTTTGAAAACCCCGTTGGTTACAAATTTCCGGCCTTGACCAACCTGTTTGGCACGCCTAAACGGGTCGCTTTGGGGATGGGTGCCTCCGAAGTGAGCGAATTGCGTGATGTGGGTCGCGTTTTGGCGAGCCTGAAAGAACCCGAGCCGCCCAAGGGCCTGAAAGACGCCGGCAAGTTGTTACAAATGGGCAAGGCCCTGTGGGACATGAAGCCCAGCGTGGTGCGCCGCCCGGACTGCCAACAGGTGGTGTGGGAGGGCGCCGAGGTCGATCTCGGCCGCCTGCCGGTGCAGCTCTGCTGGCCCGGTGACGCCGGCCCGCTCATCACCTGGGGCCTGGTGGTCACGCGCGGCCCGCAGTCGGTGGCCAACGCGCGCCGCCGCCAAAACCTGGGCATCTACCGCCAGCAGGTGATCGGTCCGCGCCAAACCATCATGCGCTGGCTGGCCCACCGCGGCGGCGCGCTTGATTTCCGCGACTTCGCCCGCGCCAATCCCGGCCAGCCGTTTCCCATCGTCACCGCGCTCGGGGCCGATCCGGCCACCATCCTGGGCGCTGTCACGCCCGTGCCCGACACGCTCTCTGAATACCAGTTCGCCGGCCTGCTGCGTGGCAGCCGCACCGAGGTGGCCGAGTCGGGCGTGGGCGAGGGCGACCTGATGTTGCAGGTGCCGGCCAGCGCCGAATTCGTGCTGGAGGGCCACATCCCCGTGGCCGCGCCCG